>NZ_JBBUTG010000011.1:0-248648 GCF_038066555.1 Ideonella lacteola
CTGCAGAGGCTGCCTACGCAACGGGCCTGCAACATCGGCGAACTGCTGCCGCACCACTGGGTGCCAGCTATCTGACCGAACGCTCCGCCTCGGTCAATATGTGTTCCCTGGCTGCTTACGATTCACCGCACGCGATTGGGAATCTGTGTGCATGACGCGATTCTTAGTCCAGGCTTCGTCGTCTCTACAGGAGTTTCATTATCTGATGCGAATCGCAGCGGCCGGGACTTCGGCCACGACCTATCCGACGTTTTGCCGGCCTCGTTCAAGGAGGCCGGCACATGGCAGCAGGTACCGCTCAAAGCTTTCTTTGCGTGCTTGGGTCAAGAGGTGCCGCCTTGCAGTCGATCCCACTGCCAGATTGTGGTGCCCCAGTCGCCACCAACCGACGGCATCGTTTCGCCGTAGGCAAAGTGGCGTCGGGTGCCTCCTTTCGCCGGTGTGCGCCAGAAGCCTTCCTTGGGACAAGTTGAACCAGCCTCGCATCTGCCGGTAGCGAGTCGGAAGGACGGCTCACCGGCTGCATTTGGCTGATCTACCCTCAGCAGGGTCAACGTATCACCCGTTGCCTTCACGGCATTCCAAGCCGTCTCAACCAACTTGTTCGCCTCGACATACTCGCTAGGTGCGAACTCGCGCTCCGGTTCATAAGCCGCCTGCATGAGTTGCCCCTGCCTTGCGAATGCAAGGGCTGCTGTGCCCGGCCCATTCGCAGGCACCCAAACGCCAGTCCAAGGTACATCTTTGCCGGTCACACAGGTCAGGGTATGGTCCGGCGCGTACTCAGGTATCTCGTTCGGCCAACCCATCACGTTGTAGACGGAAGCCTCGTGGTTAGTCATGATGGTGTTGCTGACAATTCCAAGGTCTTCCGGTATTTCTGCTCGCCAATCCCCTGCCCCCTCCTTGTAGCGGTTCGTGCTGTACATCTGACTCATCGCGAGCGCTTTGGAAAACTTGCCAGCTATGCCATAGGCATCATTCAACAACTTCATGAACGCCTTTTCGCCTTCAGGCGAAAGCCAGCCCAAGTTGCTTTCCCGGAACCCTCGCGGAACGTCACTGAGCTGACTGACCCACTTCAACATGGGTTCGTGTTCTCCGCGCGCCAGGATTGCCCGGGCGTTGTCAAAGCTTGCAAGCAAACCCTCAATGACCGTCCCCCAAAACGGAATCGGCCGGTAGTCCGCCAAGATCGGGTTATTTGCGATCCCGTCACGAAGTGCCGTCAACGCTTCATTCAGCTTGTCCCTGGCGTGTGTGACGTAGGCCGGTGAAGTGATCACATACCAAAGGTGTGCTTCTCTGCTCAGATCGCGGTTCATGGCAAAGCTTTCGATGCGTTCGGAAGCCCGATCAGATCGTGCAGGCCGCTAAAGTCGTCGTAGCCAGCGCTGCAAAGTGACCTTCAGGCAGCTGCCTGGTCCGCGATTCGCGGGAGCGCAGCGACAAACCTACCAATGGGGTTGTCGAGAAGACCGGGGACGGTGGAATCGGGGGCTTGCTGCCCTACTCCTCACTCTACTCATCAGGAAACAACGTCCTGACGCTTCTTGTTAAGGAATCCACTTACCCGAACTCGGCATTCCATTTGCCACCTGCTAGTGCAATGTGATCCGGGCGCTGGGCAAGGCCGGTTGCTATGAGTCAGACTGGCGCTCATCCCACTGCCAGATAGTTGCGCCGTAGTCTCCCCCGACTTCGGGCATCAATTCGCCGAGTTGGAACCGTCGCCGGCTATCGGCCTTGGCGGGGGTCACCCACCAACCTTCACGCGGGCAAGGCCGCAGCGCTTCACAACGGGCCGCACCGCCCGCATGGTTCCAATCGGTGTCCGCTTTTTCCTCAGCCGGAGGAAGCGGCATCAATCTTCCACTCTGCACGACCGGATGCCATTGAGTCTCATTTAGTTGAAACTCGTCGATATCTTCGCCGTCGTCCGAAAGAAGAGCAACCTCATACGCCGGCTGCATGACTTGCAGCCCCTGCCGCGCAAAAACCAGAGCGGCGGTTCCCATTCCCGCCCCCGGGACCCACACGCCCGTCCAGGGCACAAGATCGCCCGTGCGACATATTTTGGTCCGATCCGCAACGTATTCCGGAATTTCCTTCGGCCGCCCAATGGTTTTGTACACCGACTCTTCGTAGTAACGAAGAATCTCGTTGCTCGGAATTCCCATGTCCCGTGGCAAATCCACACGCCATTGCGACGATCCGCTCCTATAGGCGGAGTCGCCGTACATCTTGCTCATAGTCACAGCACGCCAGAACGTATCAGCGATACTCGCGGCCGCGTCGATGATCTCCATGAAGGCATTGGCATTCAATCCCATCCACGATATGTTGCCTTCTGCTATCCCGCGGGGGATGCGACCCAGCCCCCCTTCAAACGCAATCATGCCGCTGTAGTCACCGGCCGCAAGCATCCTGCGCGCGTGTGGATACTGGATCAGCAAATCTTTGATGGCCTGCCCCCAGACAGGAACCGGTGCGTAATCGGCTGCATTTGGTGCGCGTGAGAGCGCCCTCATGAATAGGTCGTGCGCCTCTTGCAGCAGGCGTTGCGCATGATCCAAGTATTCAGCCGAGGTAATCGTGTACCAGAGGTTCGCTTCGCGGCTCAAATCTCTCTGCATGGTCATGGCGCTTTCAAGGGATTGGGTAGTCCAACCAATTCATGTTGGTCATCGAAGTCTTTAAACCCCCATCCTGTTTCGTGAGGACCCTCGATGCGGGGATCGTTGACCTTTACTCGCACTGCGTGGGCCTGATTGTCGCCGCTCGCCCTTTTTATCGCTCCCCCTTCAACCATGTCAGGGAATTGAACGTCCCGCTGCCAAGTGTCAGCCACCGCGCCCTTCAGCTGGTCGGGGCTGCCATCACGTTTGGCTGGATGCCAGACAATCTGCGAAAGCCCGCCCTCAAGAAAACCTTCGTTAATGTCCTTAGTTACGTCGTTCATGTACTGCATGGCGGTCGGACCCTCCCACACCGTAATGTCGCCGTCCCGAGCTTTGCTATACGTGAACTTAACGTAAGTTCCGTTCTGGTTCCAGTGAGGAAGGACCGCGAGCTGGCCACGCCACATCTCCCGAGCTTTGCTGATGTCTGCGTTCAGTTGTTTCCAGACAGCTTCGCTTACCCAACAGGTACTGAGTGAACCGCTGGTCGGATCTACCACCCGATAGATGCTCTCCCCATCCTGTAGTTTTCGCGCCTTCAAGCCGGCGGCAAAGCTTTTGATTTCATAGTCCGCCAGTTCCGGCGCACCATCGGCGATACCGTTCTTGTAGGCGGCTCTCGTTCTGAACTTGACCGGCGACAGCTGTTCAAACAAGATTGGCTTGGTCTTCTTTACCCAGTCCGGCGCATGTTGCGCGACGAGCCTCCGCCCCGCCTGTTCGGACAATGGCGCAATCCACCCCTTGTTCACCTGCTGCGTGTAGGCAATCCAATGGACTTCATCCAGCCTGTCCGCCAGGCGGAGCATTGCGGCGCGCAGCGGCTCCATGAAAGAGTCGACCATCTTGGCAAAGTTGCGCTGCACAAGAACGATCCCATCGAAGACCTGCTTGATCGTCGGAGCAACAGCATCTGGAAGGTGTCCCTGCAGCTTCACCAGAATCTTCTTAGTCGCCTCGGCGGCCGTGTTGAAGCCTTCCATCAACTTGGCCGGATCAACCTTTCCGAGAACCTTGCGCACCGTGTCTGCAGACCATTTGATGGCGTCAGGCACACCGATCTTGGTGAGCGCCTTCTGAACGGCCGGGTGCTGCAGATACTTGATGATTTCAGGCAGCGCTTCGTCAAACGCACGGTTCATGTGCGCCACCAGCTTGGATGCATTGGTGAAGTCGTCAGCACTCCTGATGAGCGGCCGCAGCTTGACGATGACGATTTTGACGATCCCCTTGCACACCGAGCCCAACTCGGGCACAAACCCCACCAGCGTCAGAACCAGAGAGAACCACGCCATTCCGCTGGTAGGCGCCCGTACGATTGCAATCAGGTTGGCTATCAGGTCGCGGATGTCCATGACCGTGTCGACGCCCGGCACTAAGCACACCGCTGTATCAAAGCCAACTTGGCCAATGCTGCGATTGGGGTTGAAGTCGCCTTGAATCGACTCCCACACCCAGTTCGCCTTTTGCTTGACGTCCATAGCCGCGCTGTTGGCGTTGTGTCGCCAACGATTGACGGCCTTGTAGATGTCGTCAAAGGAAAAACTCATGTCCTGCCCTTGGATCGGTTTTTGTTCGCGGCACGCCCTCAGCGGGTGAGATCCCATCCGCGGTTCGCACCCTCGGACGGCCCCTAGACCGCATTTCAGGTGAGGAAAGCGTCGATTGACTTCGCCAAATCCTCGATCGTGAAAGGCGATGGATCGTCCTCAATCGGCGGGTTTTCGTATACAAGCTCGTGCGGCCCGCCGGGAGGAACCGCGGCCTCATGGGCATAGCCGGCCTCGTCGAGCGTCCCGCTTCGCTTGCTGCCGTCCGCGAGCGTCAGCGTGTACCGGACGTTTGCCAGCGGCTCGCCCATCCAACCGTAGAGACCCAGGTCCAGCCAGTTCTCCAATTCATCCAGAGAACCTTGGGGCAAACCGCGAATTGCCGCCGCTACAGCGCCTCCGGCAAGGAACGCGTGAGTCCCACCCTGCTCCTGGTACGTCCCCGGCGTCGTGAAGGTGATGTCTGGCCCATTGAGTTCGAAGCCGGAGTCGGCCGCACCAAAGGTCAGCTTGTCCTTGGCATAGATGCGGATCTCGTCGTTGACACTGGAGATGGTGGCGCCTTGCTCGACCAGCAGTTGCAGGGCATCGGTGTGCGCTCTGATCGACACCGGGCCGCTGGCCGCATGGGCGGTGATGCCGCCTTCATGCGCGTACAGGCTGGCGCCCTGCCCGCTGACCTGTGCGTAGGTGTGCGCGGCGGTCTGGTGCATGTCGCCCTGCGTGACCAGGCTCAGCCCTTGGCCAGCGTACACCTGGGTGCTGGCGCCCGATGCGCCGAGCAAGGCGCTGGCGCTGTCCAGCACCACCAGGGGCTCGGCCAATGCCGGCACGGGCTGCCCTGGCGCGACGCGGTCATCAGCCGGCACGGTCGGCGGCTCGCCGCCTTCGCCACCGCTGGCATGGCGCCCGTCTTGTTCGGGGTCCATCCGTTTCAGGCTGCGCTGAACCGCCTGGTCGTCGGCATGGGCCACCAGGCCTTGCGCCCCCACCGCACCGGCGGCAGCGCTCAGGCGCTGGCCCAGGTCTCTGGCGGCGTTCAGGTGCGCCACCGACTCTTGAGCGTCCATCTGCGAGCCCTGGGCAGAGCCGTAGGTGCCGGGCCTGGCTTGGGTGCTGGCCAACAGGCCCTGGCCTGCTCGCACCGCGGCCCAGCCCTGGGTCAGCGCCTCGAACCCGCTGCCACGCCAACTGCCGCGCTGCGCTGAGTTCAGGCCTTGCTGGATCAGGTGACCCAAACCCAGCTCGCTGCCCCACTGCGCGTTGTGGATGCGCAATCGCAACTGGCCGCTCGCATCGTCGTGCACCCATTGGCTGCCAGGTTGGCTGCCACCGGAGTTGTCCAGCGCCTGGCTGCAAAGGCCGCTGATCGTGCCGGGGTGGTTGACGCCCGAGTCGACCCCCGCAGAGAACGGCGGAGGCACCGGCTCGCCATAGCTGGAGCCCACGATCACCGGCTGGTCGATGTCCCCCTGCGCAAAGCACACGGCCACCTCCGTGCCGATGCGCGGAGGCAATACCCAGCCCCAGTCCGACCCACCCACCGGAACGAGCATGCGCAGCCAGGCGCCACTTTGTTGGTTCCCCGGGGCATTGCCAGTGGCCGGCTCACCATTGCCGACAGCCGGCGTGTAGGCCAGCCCTGCACGGTTCGGCCGCTCGCCGCGCTGGAAATCGAACTGCACCTTCACGCGCAGGTTGCGCTCGGTGGTCAGCAGGCTTTGCTCCAGGCCTACGACCGTGGCGGGCAGCATCAGTGGCGCGAGAGAGCGTTCGGGCAGCGGCGGCACCACCGGCCGATCGGCGGGAACGGCCTCGAACTGGTGACGGTACTCACCAGCGCCCAACTCGGGCTTCCAGGCGTCGCCCGATTGCCCGATGAGGCCCAGGTGGTTGGTGGCCCAGTGCTCGACCGACAGCAGCGTCAAGGTGAGCGGCTCGGACATGCCCAAAGCTGCGGTTGGCCCGGCCCCATACGGGTGATCGGTGATGACCAACTGCGCGCCCGCCGCCAGGTGCCGCGCATTCCCGCTGCCGAAGTAGCGCAGCGAAGACAGTTCGCTGGCCGCCAGTGCCTGATCCGCAGACCGCTGCGCCTGTTCGGCGCTGTCGTGCGGGCGCGCGGATCCATCGTAGTGTTCCGGCTGAACGCCCGCGCCGGACACACCCACCTGGCCATGCAGTGCCGCGGCGTCCCAGTGTCCGACGGTGGCACTGGCCAGTGGCGCTTGAGTCTGGCGCAGCAGGTGGCTGACCGTACCCGTGGGCGCCGGCTGTTTCAGGTCGGGCCGCGGTTGCGTGAACCGAACGGGCCTCAGCGTCAAGCGCTGGCTGGCCCCATCGGTGATCACCATCACGTGGCGAGCCTGGGCCTCGGCCGCGCTGCCCGTGTCGAATTGGTCGTCAGGGTGTTCGAAGTGGAACACCAAGCCCTCTTCGGCCAAGAGCCGGTCCACAAACGCCAAATCGGTCTGCCGGTGCTGCAGGCACTGCGCGCGCACGCGCATCGCCGCGGCCGTGTTTGGCGATACGTCCACACGCCAGTTGGCATGGGGATACTCGGCCAACACCTCCTCGACGATCTGCAAGGCCGTCTTGTCCTGGTAGAGGTGCGAGTTCTGTCGCTCGCCCAGCTCGCTCAGCCAGGGCCGGCAGACGAGCCTGTAACCCGCCAACCCACCGTCGCTTCCAGCCTGCTGCGCTGCCACCACATAGGCATGCCACGCTCGATACGAGCCGTCTTCCTGGCGTAGCCGCACGGAAATCTGCTCACCGAGCAGCGCGCTGGTGTCCACGAAGGCTGAGGTGCTCAACACTTCGAGCGACAGCTCGAAGGGGCGGCTCAGCTCTTCGCGCACATGCAAAGTGTGAGGAACCAGCCAGGTGGCAGGCAGCGCGGTCCGAAGCTGCAGCAGCCGCTCATGCTCGGCGATGAGCGATTCGGGGCTCAGAGACTGGAGTGCGGCCTCAATGGCCCGCAGAACACTCTGTGCAGACATCGGTCAGGGCAAGGTGATGTTGACGTACGCCGACTGAGGGGCCAGTTTGACCACGCCGCTGTAGGGCGCCAACTGGGCGTCCGTGCTGCGCGCGAGTTGCGTCCGCAGCCCCAAGAAGGCCACGAGGCCCAGCAATGCGAACACGCTTCCCATCACCCACAGCGGCACTTCGCGTCGCAGCTTGTTGGCGATTTGGTCGGGCGGGGCCCAGTGGGGTGCGAACTCGGCGCGCTTGCCCTGGAGGTGAACGATTTCGTCACCCAGTCTCGCGGTGATGTAGCCCAGCTTCTCTGAGCCATCGAGCGCGTGCTGGCCCTCGAAGCCCAGCAGCAGGCACATGTGATAAACCTCGAGCGCCTGAATGTGCTTGGCGCCGCCGTGGCGGAGTTGCTCAAGGTACTCGAAGAAGCGCTCACCGGCAATGTGCTCGCCAAACAGCTCCAACTGCAGCGGCTTGCGCTCCCACGCATCACGGATGCTGAACTTCGACCGCAAAACCACTTCGTCCAGCAGCGCACAGAAGGCGAACTTCGATCGAAAAACGTCTTCTGCCGGCAAACCCAGCTTCTGAGCGCCGCGGTCGACGCGGCCGAGCAGGCGCTTGACGCGATCACGAAAGCTGTCGATGTCCATCGGCGCATGACCATTGCGCAGCAGGAACATCATGTAGAAGCCTTCGTAGAGCAGATCCAACAGGCTGCGCGGCTCTGACGCGACCGACGTGTCGCCTCGCTGCCCCATTCGAGCAGGCGGCGTGTCCAGGAGCGAAGGGGCGGCGGAAGAGTTGGTCATGTTGTGACAGAAAGAGGATGGAGCGCGTGCAAACCGTGTTGTGAGTGCCGAGGCACGTCAAGCACCGTCGTTCAGCGCAAACAACTCGATGTGCAGATCGGGGGTGCCAGCAGGCACGTAGATGGCAATCGACTGAGCTTGCAGCATTCGCTCGTACAGCTGCCCCCTCGGCTCGAGAGCAAAGTAGTACGAACCGGGCCTCACCGGTATGGCGGCCGGCACTTGCGCTGCGTGGGTGAGCTTCACCCCCGACATCGCCGACAAGACGAGTTTCTCGGTGTCGTCCGGCGCGCCGATCTTGAAGCGATGCGGCACCGTGTCCACCAGCTCGGCAGGTGGCAGCGACGCCTGAACGCCGAGATAGAAGCGGGTGTTGGCGTCGATCTTGTCCGAGTCCAGCCGGCCATGGTGGTACGACGGCTTGACTTCGTTCAGCGCGATGGCGAAGTAGCGGGTGGAGATGACGGTCTCAAGCAGGTCCCGAATGATCTGATCCAGGCGAGCGAATGCCGGGCCCGGCTCATCGTGGCTGTAGCGCGGAAGGTCAGACAAGCCATGAGACTTCGAAAATGTCATCAGCGCACCGGCCAACTCGAGCATGCGCTCGAACAAGCGTTCAGGATGCAGGAGCGGGTGATGGTGCAGATGTGACAGCCCTGCAAATGCACTGCTGGTGGTGTGCAGCAGCCAAAACGACGCAATGTCGCCCGACCGAAACTCGATCACATGCTTGGAGGGCTCGCGATGGTGCCCATACAGTGCATCGACTTTGGCCTGCAGCACGTCGAGCAATCGCCGCAGCATGGCTTGGAGAACCGGTGCCGCACCGATGGACGCCACCGGCGGCACGAAGCGATGGTCGAGTTCAAACGTGCCAGTCGCCTGCCGGCGCAAACGAAGCAGCGGAAGGCCGACTAGGTGGCCACGGGGTTCGCTGGCGGCGAGCAGCCGCGCGCTGCGGCGCAGTGTGGAGATCGCCCCGTCCGCAGCCCCGGTGAACCAGTCCGACGCGACTTCATCGTGCTGCACAAAACGCACGCCGCTGCCGCCCTCGGCAGAAAAGTTGGAACCCGAGTTGCGCAGCGGAGGAAGCGTCAGGTGGAACACGACGTCTGACTCGCCGGCCGGCACGTCGGCCAACGACACCGCCTCGGGCAGCTCGTCGTCTGCCGGGGCGTTGTACAGGTCGCCATCGGGAAAGATCGCTTTGATCTGGGTAACGCGCAGCACGCCTGAGGCGAGAGCCTCGGAATCAACCTGCAGGTTGCGCACACCCCAGGCGTAAGGATGCAGCGCCCGGGCGACATCCGCCAAGCGACCCTCGTGGTAGGCGTCTTGTCGTTGGAAATGCTGAGGCCTGAGGAACAGGCCTTCTCCCCACAGCAGCTTCGGGGCACGAATCATTGTTATTTCTCCCTGGCCGGCGCCGGTGGTCGGCACGCGCCACCTGCCTCTTTCGACAGGCGACGAGAGCTTACTTCACGCATACGCACCGAAACGACCGACCAGCACTGTTACCTAGGGGTTCCTGAACGAATCATGAGCAACGTACGCCCGCCAGGCGAAGCGCGTCCGGCGCAGCGCCCACCGGCTGGCCGGCGGCCACGCTGAGGGCACATGCGTGCACACCCAAGGTAAGCCCGGTTTGCGCCACGCTCTTGGTCTCGAAAACGAAGCGCCAGCGCTGCGGCGCAGGTGCTCTGAACATGGCAACGACAGCCACATAGGGCGCCTCGGGCGGCACTGTTTCGACCACCTCGAACTTCTGGCCCGGCGTGAGCACAACTTCCTTGACGTCCACCACATCGCGCGACCAGTCCGCTGACGCGGCCGCGCCATTGGGCGACCCGCGCGGGTCTTGCAGCCCATCGTAAGAAGCCTGCTCGAAAGCAGCACGATCCCGCAGTTTGTAAATCCTCGCAACAACCGAAAGCGAACGTCCATCGACCGTCGTGTTGAGCACTTCTCCGGCATGTAGCCGTATGGCAACTTTGCTCGGCGCAGCAGCCAGCTTCGATGCACTTTCTGATGATCCCGGAGCGGGCATCGTGGACGGCCGCTGCAGTCCCACCAGGTCCAACGCCTTGTCGACGGCGCCGCCACTTTGTGTGCTACCGCATCCGCTCAACAGCAGCATCGCCATCGACATCGAAGCAACGGCAGTCCACGATCGACCGCGGCCGATTAACCACACGGAGGTTATGGAGGTCATGTGAAGACGAAGGGATGAGGGCATACACAAGAAGTTGACGCACGGGCGCGCCTCGATCTCATCAAAGCTGCAGTCTCTGTGGAATTGCCGACAAATCACCCCCCTATTTGGGGGAGGCTGACAGCGCCAATTTGAGCGAGAAAGCCGGCATGATGTCGGCACTTGATAGATGACACAACTTTAGTACAGTGCTTCTCCTGAGTGTCCGCCTAACCAATCTGTTATGGGCAACTCACGAGCAGGACCAAGGCAGCGTTGCATCACTTTCGTTGCCTTTCAGGGAGTCAAAGAGAATGATGAGTGAGGGTATGTGCCCGATGGCACATCAAGTGGGTTCGCAGACTGATGAACCCACGCCAAGAATTACACCAACTGTCAGCCGCCCTTCCCGCGCCGCCCCCTTCATGCCAAGCTCGATGCGCATCAGCGTGGCTTCGGCAGCCGTCGCTGCCATGTTGGTCTTGAGCGGTTGCGTCACCAACCCGCCCGCCCCCGCAGAGCCAGCACCAGCGGTGACGTCACTTGAAGAGTGGCTGTCTCGCGGAGACACCGCACGCAAGGATGGGTTGACCGAAGCAGCCCGTAGCGCCTACCGCGATGGCGCCAAGGCCTACCCCACCGACAAGCAACCGTGGCTTCGGCTGGCCGACAGCTACTTCCAGGCCGGGGACTACGGCAATGCCGTGCTCGCCGCGCAAGAGGCCGCCCAGCGCGATCCGAAAGACAGCACGGCCCACAGCCTGCTGGCCGTCAGCGGGCTGCGCATCACCGCCGGCTCGCTGAACGCGCTGCGTGAGCAGTCGGGCTACCCGGTCGGATCACGTGAAGAGGCGCTCGACGTCACCCGCCGCTTGCGCGAAGCACTCGGCGACCCCACGTTGCTGACACCGGTGATGCAAGAGCCGGCGCCGTCTTCCCAGTCGGCACGCAAGCGTCCCGCGCCCAAGCCGACAACGCCGGCTGCAGGCAACAGCACCGCCGCCACGGCTCCCGCGGCAGCCCCTGCCGCGCCGGCCCCGGCAACTCCCACGGCCGCCAAGCCAGCCGCGCCGACACCGGCCGCCGCATCGCCCAAGCCCGCGGCAGCGGCGCCCGCGAGCGCCGCCAATCCTGCCCCCGCCTCCACGCCAGCCGCCAAACCCGCCGGCAACCCGCTGGACAAGTTGAAATAACCGTTGGGCCCGTTGAGTCCGATCGATTCCTCACACGCCAAGGAGTAGACCCACATGGCAAAAAAAGACAGCGTCCAGAAGCGTCTGGAGAAGGTGCGCCCTCCGCGCGTACAGCTCTCGTACGACGTGCAAGTCGGCGACGCGATTGAACAAAAGGAACTGCCGTTTGTCGTGGGCGTGCTGGGTGACTTCACCGGCCAGCAAGATCCGAACAACCCGGCACCCAAGCTGAAAGACCGGAAGTTCGTCAACGTCGACCTCGACAACTTCGATGATGTGATGCAAGGGATGTCGCCGAAGGCCACGTACCGCGTCGCGAACAAGCTCAGCCCGGAAGGCGGCGAATTCGCCGTGAACCTCGAGTTCAAGTCGATGGACGATTTCCGTCCGGAGTCGGTGGTCCAGCAGGTTGAGCCTTTGCGCAAGCTGCTGGAGGCGCGCACCAAGTTGTCGGACCTGCGTAACAAGCTGGCCGGCAATGAGAAGCTGGAAGACATCTTGGCTGACGTGCTGTCCAGCACCGAGAAGCTGACCCAGTTGCAGCAAGAGTCCAAGCCGAGCGAGGAGTAAGCCGCATGAACACCGCCGCCTCCACCGCCTCGCAAGCCGCCGCCACGACTGAGAGCGCCGGCCTGCTCGACCAGATCGTCGAGCAGAGCAAGGTCGCCCGGTCGCAAGCCGAGCACGCACGCGCGAAGGATGTCATCTCCGAACTCGTTCGCGAAGTGATGGCCGGCACGGTCGTCATCTCCGACAACCTCGGCGTCACCCTCGACGCCCGTCTGGCCGACCTCGACCGCATGATCTCCGAACAGCTCAGCGAGGTGATGCATCACGCTGAGTTCCAAAAGCTCGAATCCAGCTGGACTGGCCTGCACTACCTGTGCAAGCAGACGTCGACCGGCGCGGGCATGAAGATCCAGGTCCTCAATGCCACCAAGAAGGAGCTGATCAAAGACTTCAAGACCGCCATCGACTTCGACCAGAGTGCGCTGTTCAAGAAGGTCTACGAAGAAGAGTTCGGCACGTTCGGTGGCGCGCCCTTTGGCACGCTGATCGGCGACTTCGAACTGACCCGCCAGCCCGAGGACATGTACTTCGTCGAGCAGATGTCGCACGTGGCTGCGGCTGCGCACGCGCCCTTCATCTCGGCAGCTTCGCCGGAGTTGTTCGGACTGGACAGCTACACCGAGTTGGGCAAGCCGCGCGATCTCTCGAAGGTGTTCGACACCGTCGAGTACGCCAAGTGGCGCTCGTTCCGCGAGTCTGAAGATTCGCGCTACGTGGGCCTCGCCCTGCCCCGCTTCCTGGGCCGTCTGCCGTTCAATCCGAAAGACGGCACCACGGTCGAAGGCTTCAATTTTGTCGAAGACGTCGACGGCAGCGACCACAGCAAGTACCTCTGGGTCAACGCCGCCTATGCCATGGGCGCTCGCCTGACGGCGGCCTTCGAGAACTACGGTTGGTGCGCCGCAATCCGCGGTGTGGAAGGCGGCGGCCTGGTTGAAGACCTTCCCACCCACACATTCAAGACGGACGAAGGCGAAGTCGCGCTCAAGTGCCCGACCGAAATCGCCATCACCGACCGCCGCGAGAAAGAGCTGAGCGACCTCGGCTTCATGCCGCTCGTGCATTGCAAGAACACCGACTACGCGGCCTTCTTCGGGGCTCAATCGACCCAGAAGCCGAAGAAGTACGACAGCGACGCGGCCAACGCGAATGCGGTTCTGTCGGCCCAGCTGCAGTACATGTTCAGTGTCTGTCGCATCGCGCACTACCTGAAGGCCATGATGCGCGACAAGATCGGCAGCTTTGCATCCGCGGCCAACGTCGAGGAATTCCTCAACCGTTGGATCCGCCAGTATGTCGTCGAGGATGACAACGCCACCCAGGAGACCAAGGCCAGCTATCCCTTGCGGGAAGCCAACGTGCAAGTCTCCGAGGTGCCGGGTCGGCCTGGCGTCTATCGGGCCGTGTCGTTTATTCGGCCTCATTTCCAGCTCGACGAACTCTCGGTATCTCTGAGGCTTGTCGCAGAGCTGCCCCCGTCCCAAAAGGGATAACACCGCGAAAACTCTCTAAGGAGGTTATTAAGAAATGAAAGACATCTACGTCAAGTTCGAAGGCGCAGCTGAACTGCAAGGCGACAGCACCGATACCAAGCACGCCAACGAGATCGAAGTCACCTCGTTCAAGCACTTCGTGCGTCAGCCAAAGTCGTCCAGCGCCTCGAGCGCCGGCGCCCACACCGCCGAGCGCACCGAGCATGGCGAGATGCTGTTCACGAAGGACATTGATCGCGCTTCGTCGAAGCTGTTCCGCGCCGCCTCGGCCGGTACGGTGTACCCGAAGGTTCTGATCACGTTCTACCGTGCTTATGGCGGCAAGTCGGCCACGCAGACCTCGCAGTCGCGTGTCGACTACTACAAGATCGTGCTGGAAGACGTGACCGTGTCGTCCGTCGAAACCGTGATCGGCGAAGGCGAGCTGCCGGCCGAAACCTTCGGCCTGAAGTACGGCAAGATCACCTGGGAATACAAGCAGCACAAGATGGACGGTTCGTCCACGTCCACCGGCATCGCCGGCTGGGATCTGCGCAAGAACATCGCCGTCTGATTCCCATCGATGCCTTGCCCGTGACCGGGCATGGCCCGGCGGCAATTGCTCAACTCAATTGAGCGATCGCCCCCGCACCACGGGGCGGCCAGCAATGGCCGCCCTTTCTCACTCCTATCGTCCACGCGGCGCGAACGTGCCCCGATGAGCCCCCGATGAGTCACTACGCACCATCGTTGCTGGACAAACTACTGGGTGTCGAAGACCACGGGCCTGGCAAAGGCACCGCCATGCGCATGACGATGGACCAGGTCAAAGAGTCCGTTGCCCGTGACATCGAAGCGCTGCTCAATGCACACGCCTGCATGGATACGGATCACCTGGCCCCTTTTGCGTTGGCCTCGCGGTCAATCTTGACCCTGGGCTTGGTCGACATCACTTCCATGAGCATGGCCAGCGATCGTGACCGTGCCAGCGTCCGCGTGGCCATCAGCCGAACGCTGTCGCACCACGAGCCGCGTCTGCGTGATGTCGAAGTCGACGTGCGCGACACCGCGGCCGGTTCACCGCTGTGCTTCACCATTCGGGCGAAGCTCATCCTCAGCCCTGACGTTGAGCCCGTGGCGTTCGACGCGGTTCTCCATCCGGGCTCCAAGCGCTACGCGGTATCGCGCAGCGACCGGCGCGCGGCCCGCGCCCTGCAGCCCTGACGGGCGCACCCAGACCCAGCACGGTGACGCCTGCCCATGAACGAGCTTCTGCCCCATTACGAACGCGAGCTGGCTTTCCTGCGCGCCCAGGCGGACGATTTCGCACGCCAGTTCCCTCGCATTGCCGGCCGCCTGTCCGTCAGTGGCGAGGTCATGCAGGATCCACACGTAGAGCGCCTGATTCAGTCGTTCGCGCTGCTCACGTCACGCATTCACAAGCGACTCGCCGACGACTTCCCTCTGTTCACCGAGTCGTTCCTCGAGCTGCTGTATCCGCACTACCTGCGCCCTTTTCCCTCGTGCTCAATTGCTCAGTTTGATCTGGACGGTGCGTCGGGTCAGTTCAGCAGCGTGCAGCAGGTTGAGCGGGGAACGGCCCTGGCCAGCCGCGTCGTGCGCGGCGTGACCTGCAAGTTCACCACCACGCAGGCCCTCGAGTTGGCGCCCATCCAGCTGACGCAGGCGAGCTTCCGTGCGGCCATTCAGGTGCCGGAAGGCACGCGCGCGCCGCGCCAGGCCACGGCGATGCTGTCGGTCCACCTGAAGCTGGTGGCGGGCCAGGCCAAGTGGGCAGACCTGGGACTGAAGTTCGTTCGCGTCTATTTGGATGGCAGCCCGTCTCAGGTGACGGCGCTGCGTGAAACACTGATCGGCCGCACGCTGGGCACGATGGTGCAGACCACACCCCACGGGCCCTGGCTGGTGGACGCGGCCCGTCCACAACCGGTGGGGTTGGATGACGACCAGGCGCTTGTCGAGTTCGATGCCCGCTCGCACCCCGCTTACCGGCTGCTCACCGAATACTTTGCCTTTCCGGACAAGTTCAACTTCGTCGATCTGCCGCTGCCCGAGGCGGCGTTGCGCACAGCCGGCCGGACGCTGGTGCTGCACTTCCCGTTGGCGGGGCTCCGTGGCGACAGCGACGACGCCCGCCTGCTGGAAGTGACCGAGGCCCAACACCTGCAGCTGCACTGTGTGCCGGTGATCAATCTGTACGCGACGCCTGCCGAACCCATCCGCATCAGCCACGCCACCACCACCTACCCGGTGCTGCCTGATGCGCGGCACGCCTACGGGCACGAGGTCTATGCCATCGACAAGGTTTACTGCATTCGCCAGACAGCGGATGGCGAGTCCATCCACACTTTCGCGCCCTTCTACTCGTTGCAGCACCGAGATCTGCTGCAGCGGGGTGACAACGCAGGCTGCTACTGGTTCACCCAACGCGACAGCCTGACAGCCTCGCAAAGCCCCGGCTACGAGACCGAAATCGGCATCGTCGATGCGTCCTTCGATCCAGTACAACCCCAGGCTGAGACGCTGTCGATCCAGGTGCGCGCCACCAACCGCGACCTGCCCAGCCTCATGGGCATCGGCAACCCCGGCGGCGACCTTTTCATGAATGGTGGCGGGCCCTGGAACGCCATACGCCTGCTCCGCAAACCCACTCCCACCTACCGCTTTGAACGCGAGGGCGGTGCCCTGTGGCGGCTGATTTCGCACCTGTCGCTCAATCACCTGTCGCTGAGCGGTGGCGGCCTGGACGCGCTGAAAGAGATGCTGCGTCTGTACGACCTGCCTCGCAGCCCTGAGAACGCACGGATGCTGGACGGCTTGGTGTCGATCGAGTTCCTGCCCGCCAACGCCTGCCTGCCCGGCAACCCTTTCCCCACCTTCGTGCGCGGCACCGAGGTGCGCCTGACCGTCAATGAACAGCATTTCGTTGGCAGCGGCTTGCAGCTGTTCACCCAGGTGATGGATCGCTTCTTCGGTCTTTACGCCCACTTGAACAGCTTCACCCAGCTCAAGGTGCTGTCTGCCCGCACGCACGCCGTGCTCATCGACTGCCCGCGTCGCACTGGCGACCGCGCGTTGGTCTGACCACGTCGGCCACGCACGCCATGCGCCGCCTCAAAAGCCCCCTGAACGAGCTGTTGGGCTCGCCCCATCGGTTCGGGTTCCACCAGGCGGTGCGGCTGCTGACGCGCTGGATGCGCCGCTCGCCGACAGGGGCTTCGAAGGGCACCGTCGGAGCCGCCACCGACGTTGAACGTGCGGGAACCGATGCCGAAGATGAGCTGGCTCCAGCCAGCCACAACGGCCAGGCCGTCGCGCTTCGGTATCGCAACAACCTGTCGTTGTCGTTCCCGGCCAGTGAGATCGCGCAGCTAAGCGTGTCGCGCTCCGGCCAGGGGCAGGTGGAGCGCATCGAGATCACGCCGGCCTTCATGGGGCTGCTGGGCATCAACGGTGCGCTGCCCAGCTACTACACCGAACTCTTCGCGCACCGCGAGGAAGCCCCTCACCGCGACCCCTCCGCCCGCGCGTTCCTGGACATCTTTCAGCACCGTGCTGTCAGCCTGTTTCATGACGCCTGGCGCAAGCACCGGCTGGCACTGCAATACGAGCAAGACGGCGACAAGCGGTTCCTGCCGATGGCGCTCAGCATTGCCGGCATCGGGCAGGGCCCGCTGCAGCGGCGCCTGCAGGCACAGCGTGGGGGCGTTGCCGACCATACGCTCGCCTTCTACGCCGGAACGCTGCAGCAGCGGCACATCGGTGCCACGCAACTCCAGGGCATGCTGTCGCACTACTTTGGCGTGCCGGTGCAGGTCACCCAGTTCGTTGGACGCTGGTTCACTTTGGGCGAATCGAGCCGCACCCTGCTGGGCATGGCCAATGCCACGCTCGGCGCGGCCGCGGTGGTGGGCGAGCGCGTGTGGCAGCGCGACCTGCGTCTACGCATCACCATGGGGCCCTTGAGCCGCGCCGACCTCCAGCGCTTTCTTCCGGGCGCGCCCGGCGCGCTCGCCCTGCGCGAGTGGCTGACCCTGCTCACCGGCGTCAGCCTCGAGTACGAAGTGCGCCTGCAATTGAAGGCCCAGGCCGTCAGCACCGTGCAACTCGGCGGGGGGCCCGACACCGTCGAAGCCTGCGCCCGGCTCGGTTGGGACACCTTCATCCAGACCCGCCCCAGCCCCATCGATCGCAGCGAAGCCGGCTACGACATCCACGCCGTGCCCAGCTGACAGCCGCACACCACCATCGCATCAAAAGAACAACGCTCTTCGAACCTGTCATGACCACTCACCTGAAGACCCTCGTCTCCAAGCTCAACAACACGTGCCTCTCGGCGGCAGAGCGCGCAGCCTCCATCACCATGGCGCGGGGCCACTACGAGGTCGATCTGGAGCATCTGTTCCTTGCGCTGATCGAACAATCGCAAAGCGATTTAGCGGTGTTGTGCAAGCGGATGGAGGTGCCGGTGAGCGCCCTGCAGTCTGACCTGGAGCGCGAGATCGGCCAGTTCAAGAGCGGCAACACTCGCACCCCGGTGTTCAGCCCCCACTTGCCGGCGCTGTTTGAAAACGCGTGGCTGATCGCCAGCATTGAGGCCCATGACGCTCGCATTCGCAGTGGCCACTTGCTGCTGGCACTGTTGACCGAACCCAGCCTGTCGCAGCTGGCCTACCGCGGCAGCAAACTGTTCGCGAAGTTCCGCGCGGACGAGCTCAAGCACAGGCTGGATGACGTCACACGCGGCTCGGTCGAAGCCGCCGAAGCGGCTGCGCTGGCCACTGCCTCCGGCGGCGAGGCGAACGCCGCCGAAGAGCAAGCAACGCCGGCCGGTGGCGCAGCCACGCCCGCACTCGATCAGTTCACCACCAACCTCACTCAGCGTGCGCGCGATGGCAAGCTCGACCCCGTCATCGGCCGAGAGACCGAGATCCGCCAGACGATCGACATCCTGATGCGGCGACGTCAGAACAACCCCATCCTCACCGGCGAGGCTGGCGTTGGCAAGACCGCGGTGGTCGAGGGCCTGGCCCTTCGGATCGCCTCGGGTGATGTGCCCACGGCTCTGCAAGGCGTTCAGCTGCATGTGCTGGACATGGGCTTGCTGCAGGCCGGCGCGAGCGTGAAGGGTGAGTTTGAAAACCGCCTCAAGAACGTCATCGACGAGGTCAAGCGCAGCCCACACCCCATCGTGCTGTTCATCGATGAAGCCCACACGATGATCGGGGCCGGTGGACAAGCTGGGCAAAACGACGCGGCGAATCTGCTGAAGCCCGCGCTCGCACGGGGCGAGTTGCGCACCGTCGCCGCCACGACCTGGAGCGAATACAAGAAATACTTCGAGAAAGACGCCGCGCTGGCCCGTCGCTTCCAGGTGGTGAAGGTCGAAGAGCCCAGTGAGGCAGTGGCCGCAGCCATGCTGCGCGGGATGGCCCCTTTGATGGAAAAGCACTTCAAGGTGCGCATCCGCGACGAGGCCGTCACTGAAGCCGTTCGCCTGTCGGCGCGCTACATCACCGGCCGCCAGCTCCCCGACAAGGCCATCGGCGTGCTGGACACCGCCTGCGCTCAGGTGGCACTCGGCCAGAGTGCCACACCCGCAGCCATCGACGACCTCAGCAAGCGCCTGGAGCGGCTGGCGGCCGAGCGCATCGCGCTGGACCGGGACGCCGCCGCGCTGTCCGTGCACGGCAGCAACCATGCCGAACGGCTGAAGACACTGGCTGACGAGCAAGGCACGCTGGAAGGCCAGTTGGCCGCGTTGCGCGAACGCCATGGCCGCGAGCAGGCCATGGTCGACCGCGTCAAAGCCCTGCAGGCGCAGGCTGAGTCGGCCGCGGCAGCAACCACCGGTGGCGACGCTCACCCACCCGGCCCAGATGCCGCTGCGCTACGCACCGAGCTGCAAGCCACGCTGCATGAGCTGGCCAGCGTGCAGGCCGAGCAAACCTTGGTGCCGCTCGAAGTGGATGGCCAGGTGGTCGCCGGCATCGTCGCCGCGTGGACGGGCATCCCGCTTGGCAAGATGGTGAAGGACGATATTCAGAACGTCCTGCAGCTCAAACCCTCGCTGCAAGAGCGAGTGATCGGACAAGACCACGCCCTCGAAGCCATCGCGCAGCGCGTGCGCACCAGCCGCGCCAACCTCGAAGACCCGAACAAGCCCAAGGGCGTTTTCCTTTTCGTGGGCCCGTCCGGCGTGGGCAAGACTGAAACCGCGCTGGCGCTGGCCGACATCCTCTATGGCGGCGAAAAGAAGCTGGTCACGATCAACATGAGCGAGTACCAGGAGGCGCACTCGGTGTCCGGGCTCAAAGGCTCGCCCCCAGGCTATGTGGGTTACGGTGAAGGTGGGGTGCTCACCGAAGCCGTGCGACGCAACCCCTACTCGGTGGTGCTGCTGGACGAAGTCGAGAAGGCCCACCCCGACGTGCTGGAGCTGTTCTTCCAGGTCTTCGACAAGGGCGTGCTGGACGACGCCGAGGGCCGCGAGATCGACTTCCGCAACTGCCTCATCATCCTCACCAGCAACGTGGGCTCGTCGCAGATCATGCAGGCCTGCCTGAACAAGCCGGTCAGCGAGTACCCGCCGGCCGACGCACTGGCCGAGGCCCTGCGACCTGTGCTGTTCAAGAGCTTCAAGCCGGCGTTCCTGGGCCGCATGAAGGTGGTGCCGTACTACGCCATCGGCGACGATGCACTCGAACGCATCATCCGACTCAAACTCGATCGGATTGCCAAGCGCGTTATGGCGAACCACCAGGCGAAGTTCGAGTACGACAACAAGCTGGTGGAAGCGGTGCTCGCCCGATGCACCGAAGTCGATTCGGGTGCGCGCAATGTCGACCACATTCTCAATGGCACGTTACTGCCTGAGATCGCCCTGCAAGTGCTGCAGCGCATGGCCAGCGCGCAGGGCATCACCCGCATCAAGGCCAGCGCGGCCAAGAGCGGCGACTTCAAGTACACGGTGCAGTGAAGTAGCGCCCTTCATGCCCTGGATCGACTGAACGCATGCAGAACCCTCTGATCGCCCCTCTCGCTACAGCCCTCTCCGGTGGCCTGCCCAGCGCCGGCAGCCTTGCTGGGCAAGTGGCCCAGGCGCTGGGCCTGCCGGGTGCCGGGCTCTACGACCAAGCCACCCGTCTAATTCGCCTGCACACGCCCCTCGGCCCCGATCTTCTGCTGGCAGAAGACCTCAACGCGTGGGAAGGCATGGTGCCGCAGGTCGGCCCCAGCGTGAATGCGCTGGCGGGCCGGCTGGGCGACATGGGCCTGAACACGTGGAGCCCTTGCGCCTCTGGCTTTGTGCAGCAGCCCACGCGCGCCGGCATGCGCCTGGTGGTGCACGCGCTGTGCCAAAGCGCCGAGGTGCAAGACACGCTGCTGGGCCAGCCGGTGCTGGTCGAGCTGCTCTGCCAAGACAGCGCCACCCAGCCGCGGGCGTGGCACGGCCATGTGACCGTGGTGACCGCCATCGGCTCTGACGGCGGCTGGTTCCGGCTGCGCCTGGTGATCGAGCCATGGCTGGCCTGGCTGGCCCAAGGCCGGGATGCCCGGCTGCGCCAGGGCATGACGGTGCAGCAGATCATCGACGATGTGTTCAGCGGCCGCGCCCAGCAGGCCATGCCGCAGGGTGTGGGCCTGTCACCCTCGTGGCGCTGGGCGCTGAGCGACGCCAGCATCTACCCGCAGCGCAGCAGCAGCGCCCAGCACGGCCCGGCCGGCGGCGAGAGCGATCTGGACTATGTGCTGCGCCTGATGAGCGAAGAGGGCCTGGTGGCGTGGTGGGAGCACAACGGCGAGCCCGGCAGCCCCACGCTGGGCCAGCACACCCTGGTCATCGCCGACGACGTGGCGGCCCTGTCCGCCAACCCCCAGCCCAGCGTGCGCTTCACCAGCAGCGACCACACGCTCGGCGAAGACAGCCTCACCACGCTGCACAGCGTGCGCCGCGTGGCCACCCAGGCCGTCGAGCTGACCAGCCGCGACTACCGCTCGGGTGGCGCTGTCGCGCTGCAGCACCGCCCGGTGAGCTCACGCGCCAATGACCCGCTGGCGCTGTTCGATCACTCCATCGTCGACCATCCGGGCCTGTACGCCTACGAATCGCTCGACCAGGGCGAGCGCCTGGCCCGTGTGCAGAGCGAGGCCCTGCAAGCCGCCGCCAGCCGCAGCGTGGCACGCGGCCCCTGGCGCCGCGCCCAGGCGGGCACGTGGTTCACGCTGCAAGACCACCCTGCCTATGGCGGGTTGCTGGGTGGAGTGACGGGTGCGGTGCGGCAACTGTCGGACGGCTCGTCATCGGGCGCCTCAGGGGCCGATGGCGCCAGCGGCGAGTTCGTCATCCTGGCCACCCAGCACCGCGCACGCAACAACCTCTCGGCTGACGAGCGGGTGCGCGGCTGGGGCATCGCGCAGCAGTTGCTGCATGGCGTGGGCGCTTCGGTCACCGAGGCCGTGCTGGGCGGCGCCCCTTCTCGCCACCCCGACGCCGATGAACGCCTGCACGACGCGGTGCTGCTGATGCAGCCTCGCTCACAACCGTTGCGGCTGGTGGCTTCGGCGCCCAGCGCCATGGCGCACCCTTTCGGCGCGCCCCACACAGGCGATGCGGCTCTGGACCTGTTCGCCAGCCACTACGAAGACCAACTCGCGCAGCCTGACACCCGCCAGAGCCCGCGTCCGACCACACCGGCCATGGCCACCGCCATCGTCGTCGGCTCGGGCGAGCCGGTGCACACCGATCGCGATGGCCGCATCCGCATCCAGCATCACTGGCAGCGCGGCGCCAATGGCTCGCACCGGCTGGCCCACCCCACCGGCGCCAACGAGGCCCCTGCCGATGCCTCCAGCCACCCCTGGGTGCGCGTGGCCCCGGTGCTCGCCGGCCAGAACTACGGCGCCTGCTTCATCCCCCGTGTCGGCCAGGAGGCCGCCCTGGTGTACGTGGGCGGCGATGCCGATCGGCCCGTCGTCATTGGCAGCCTCTACAACGGCGAGGGCCAGCCCGATGCGCAAGGCAACCTGGTGTTCGCCGGGGCCGCCGGCGCCGTGGGCAGCGCCCCGGCCTGGTTCCCCGGGGCCGAGCCCGCCGGCTCGATGCAAGGCCATGCGCATGATGCGGTGCTCTGCGGCTGGCGCAGCCAGGCCCTGGCCAGCAGCGCAGGCGGCATGGGAGGCAGCAACCAGCTCGTCGTCGACGACACCCCCGAGCAGCGCCGGCTCGAGCTGGGCGTCTACGCCAGCCCGAATCTGCCCGACACGCGCATGCAGCTGGGCCACCTGCTGCACCAACACGGCAACCAGCGCCTGCAAGACCGCGGCCATGGGCTGGATCTGTCCACCGTGGGCCATGGCGCCATGCGCGCCGCCTCGGGCCTGCTCATCAGCGCCCATGCGCGTGCACCCAGCACCAGCAGCGGCCAGCAGATGGACAGCCGCGAACCCCAGAGCCTGCTGCAAGCCGCGCAGGATCTGCAGCAATCGCTGGCCGACAGCGCGCAGAAGCACAACGCCAAGCTCGCCGACGAGCCGCTGGTGGCTGCCGGCAGCGCAGACCAGCTCGAAGCGCAGTTGCCCGCGCAGCAGGGCCTGCACGCGCTGCAGGCGAGCCTGGCCGGCACCGCCACCTTGAACGGCACCGCGTCTTCGGAACTCTCAGCGCCAGATGCCCCCTTCCCCGCCATCGACGGCGGCTGGGGCACGGTGGCCGCCTGGCAGCGCCCCGAGCTGGTCCTCTCAGCCCCCGCCGGCGTGGGCCTGTTCACCCCCGCCCACGCCATCCTCAGCGCCGGGGCCCACCTGAGCACCACCGCCAGCCAAGACCTCCAGGTGATGACCCAGGCCAGCTACGCCGCAGCCGCCGCCCAAGGCATCGTGCTGTTCACCTACGGCCAGGCCTCCAATCCCAACAAACCCAGCACCGAAACCGGCATCGCCCTGCATGCCGCCACCGGCAACGTCCACCTCAGCGTCAACTCCGGCCAGGCCAGCCTCGCCGCCGACCAGTCCGTCGAACTCGTCAGCACCCACGCCAACCTCACCGTCGCCACCCCCACCCGACTTATCCTCGCCGCAGGCGGCGCCGGCATCGAGATCAAGTCCGGCTCTATCGACCTCAAGGCCACCGGGCCCATCGAGGTGCATGCGGGGATGAAGAATTGGACGGGGGGGGCGAGTGTGAGCGCGCCAGCCCTGAGCCTTGCAACGAGCGAGCTGACGGCCGCAGGTGAAGAATCGCAGTTCAGCGTCCAGTTTGACCTGTCCGACCTTATCGGCATGCATCCCGACACCCATACGGCAGTAAGACCCCTCCCATATCAAATTAGGAAGAAGGACGGGACAGTTTTAGCAAAGGGCTTCACCAATTCCGAGGGTGAAACGCAACGCCTATTCACGGCCCAAGCGGAGGATGTGTATATCTACACGGAAGAAGGCACTTGCATCTTCTCGGTCGACTGCCTGCACCACTACGGCGAAGGCGAAAGCCAATGACTGACCCAGATAGCAGCATCGAGCCGTCGGCTCAGCAACCGAAGCCGCCTACAACTGATAAGGACGCGCCGGTGCCAACGCAAGCACCGCCGAAGCTTGGCGAATCCTTGCCGTCTAATCCGGGCCATGAAAACGCCGACCCAAAGCCAAATTCAGCACCCGGCGCCGAACAGGAAGCCTCCCCATCCTCGCCTTCACCGCAGGCCGCTCAAAAGGCAGAACCGTCTACCGAGCCAACCGAACCACCGCAGCCCGAAGTCTCTCTTGACATAGTTGTGGTCGATTCAGGTGGTCTGGTTTTGCCTGGTCTTGCGCTCAGAGTATGGAGATATGGAAGCGCAGGTAAAGTCCACGTCGTGGACGCAAAAACCGACAAGTCTGGCGCCATTCCACCAATCACCACGTTGCCACTCGGATCTCGGTTCGAAATTCAGATACGCAACGACCGCGGAATCTACATGATGGCGGCCATTGGAACAGTACAGTCCCAGCGAATGACTGGCAATCTGATGCTCCCCCATCAGCGTTTCGAGTTCGCCACCTATTCACATGAAGGCACGCCAGGGACTGCAGAGAAAGCAAAGCGCACGATCGCAAACGCGCACTCACAAAAACCAGACGGAAGGATTGATGTAGCCCGCAACGCGACCGCTGCGCCTACCGTAACGCTGAATCGAGACGAGCAAGGAAATCCCAAAGGAATAATAACTTCGGGGGCACGCAATATGCTCGGGCAGAACCAAATATCGGCCAGCAACCCAAATTTGGGTTTGAATGCACCCGACAAGGTTAAGGCGCTACTCGAATTTGGTATGGAGCAATTGACCTGGATACATCCAGGCAACCTCACTAGCCAGACAATTATCGAGAGAATGAAGCGATCGACCTATACACATGAGAATAGGCCCAATGGACTGGGATCATCCCAGACCCTAAGACGCTGCACAAAGTACGTAAAGATCGCACTATGGAAAGCTGGCTACATCCCCAATGACGGGGACTTCGATCCGAACACAAGCCCTGCCTCCAAACTTGGACCGGGTCTGCTCAGGGCCGGGTTTTCCGATATTACCGAGTCCCTCCCTGACGCAAGATGGGCGGCCCCTGGGGACGTCATAGTCTATCGACGAATCGGCGCCCCCGAAGCTGACGGCCATATAGACATTCGGACCTACGACGGATATCTAAGTGACTTCTGGGACAGCTACCTACCGGTTTCTCAGTTCGAAGTAATTGGGATCTATCGAAAGTACTACGACCCTCTTCCAGAGAGGCGGGTACGCGCATTTCTCAAAGTCATCAGAAGCCGAGAGGCGGAAACGCTTTTCAAAACAGCCGGAGACGCAGCAACCTATCGAGCCCTCCCATACAGCGGGAGGAAGGGCGAGGCGGCACCGCGATTTGAAAGTTTCGCAGACCATCCATTTGCCAATTCAAGCGAAGGACGCAACGCGAGCGGAGCATACGGGATACGCAAGAGTAGTTTTAAGCTATATACAGACTTGCGACTAGCGCAGGGAAGATCTGCCTGGGTCGACGTTTCTTCAATGAAAGAGAAATTCTCGCCCTTAGTTCAGGACCGAATCGCGGTGGCAATAATGGAGTTACATCCTGGCCAAGGGTATGGCTCTGCAGGGTACCAGACGATGTTGCCAACCAGCCTAGCACTGGTGCGAAGCAACAAAATTGCCGAGGCGGCAAAACAACTTGCAACGGTCAAGACACCCCAATGGACTTCACTGCCTGGAGGCGCTGAGTCCAACTATTCTTTGGAACAGCTCTTGGCTGACTACCAGACTTTCTACGATGAGTAAAAATATTCAAGACATGATCTTCATCGGGCTGCCGCTCTCATTCTCTGCAATCACGGCTTTCGCGGCAGATGTACCGGCGGACCTGTGCGAAAAACTGAGTCGAAGGCCCACCAAGCTGCCGGCTCTATATATGATATCCAAGAAGGAGGTAATTGCCATTGAAAATAAAATTGATTTAGGCGAAGTCAATCGGGCGGCCGGCCACGCCACAGACATGGACCTATATCTCGCAGTGAAGCCGAATGAGCAGGCTGACGCCGAGCTGCCCGGTCGAGAGTACATGGTTGTACCCTCAGACATGCCCGTGAAATGTAAACGACTGTGGGCCTACGCGATAAAGATAGACCTGTCCGATTCCACCATACCTCCGGGCCACTTCGATCGAAGCATAGTCCTATTCTCTCGCGGCTCGGACGGCACACCTGGGAGGGCAATTGACGGGCTCAGTATTTCAGGCACGATGCTTAGCCCTCAGATTTCCGTGAGACCAACGGCTTCCGAAGGGGAATACTATACTCTTTCAGTGTTCAATGTTGGCAACATGAGTCTCAAGGGCGTTACCGTCCTTTTCGACACGGAGGGCCGTTTTTCGATTGTTTCTGATGAATGCGACAAGAAGTCTTTGCCCCCCAATTCTCAGTGCAACGTCAAAATTCGAGATGCGAGAAGTGGCGTTAGTCGGCAGTCTCTCATAGTTGGTGATGGTAGCAGCAGCCCCTGGAGGTTCTCAATAAATGGCGGATTCGACGCAATGCCTCTAGTCGTTCTTCCCTAGCAGGCTGATGAAATACGTTGCTTCTGCGCCCAGCGAGTGGCCTACGAGACTGTGCAATTGAGCAATGCCTTTTCAGCGGAAGCTGTGCTCGGACAGGCAATAGCTTGGCCGACCTACCCAAAGGATACAGCGAAGTTTTTGAGGTGATTGCTAAGTGGTATGATTAAATTCGCGCCATTTCCGACGCGTCAACTGGCACTCTTACTGGCAATTGGCATTATCCCGCTCTCTCGCGGACAAGCCAGCGATCTCGATTACGCCAAATACGTTGGCAGCTTATACGCCGAGCCACTCGGGACAATCGAATTCTCGAAACTCGACAGAAAGTCGAACATATTGAATTCCTGCGGTCTATACGAGAAATATTTCGACTCATTACTCATAGAAAGGAATTCCGCAGGGCGTTGCAGCCTCAAATCAGGACTCGGAAACGTAGCGCCTTTCTTCAGGTTTCCCGGGTATGACGCGCATGACATGGGCGAAGCTTACCGAAACCGAGAAGAAATCTCTTTCAAGGTGGGCCAACCCCAAAAAAGGGGCACTGTCGTTCAAGTTCCTGTTGACATCGACTTTGATTCAGAATCCAAGAGTAAAGCAATATATTTTTTTGACGAAGGACGGCAGGATGGAAAGATCGTCAACGTATTAGCTATGATAGGCCTTCCCATTCCAATGGAAGAAGCCGAAGGCTCTTTGTGCAGTATTCAGAATGCGCACTATGCTTTTGCCTTGGCACCGGATCGCCAAGAGTTCTATTCATCTATCCCGGCTCCTTGCGACCGCATTGAATGGGAGCGCCGCCGCAAAGAGCTGATCGAGCCAAAGAGCCTTAAGCAACAAGGCAAAGACTGACTGGCCGTTTTTGGCCTACGCCCCAGCGTGAATGCGCTGGCGGGCCGGCTGGGCGACATGGGCCTGAACACGTGGAGCCCTTGCGCCTCTGGCTTTGAGATTCGAGCATAAAAAACATTGGGATGCGCCAAACTCGATGACGCAGCATCTATTTTTCGCCATTGCTATGGCTGGAACGCTTTTAGCATCGGCCCACGCTGGCGCGAGACTTGAAGCAAACCTAGTATTCGCGGACCTCAGCAATCCACCAAATCCAGAGATTGGCGAAACCATACGGTTAATAGCAGAGCAAGCCACTCCAATCTGCTGGAAGAATGACTTGGGTCTTCTCTATATAAAACAAAGACCCCTTGGAATTACCGACGATCTCTTTCGCAGAGCAGTCGTTGATGACGACGGCAAGTCGAAAAAGACGCTCGGTGATCTGCTTCTTTGGAACAAGAATAGCGGCGCAGATGGGTTTGATGGCGCAATAGTCTACGTCAACGCGCCTTCTCCGCGGCTTATAGGATTCAACGCAAAGACTATGCGAAGAGAGTGGTACCCATTGAATGACACAAAGGATCCCAAAAAGGTTGAATTCGCCTTCTGCCTTGTCAAGCCGGATATCGTGCGAGCGCTGTAGAAATCCGGCGCACTTCGTTTAATTATCATTATTCGAGATTGATCCGCGATCTTTTTTGGCCACTGAGACGCCAGCTACCCAAAGGGCGCGGTCGCGAAACCCTCAAATGAAGTCTTTCCTCTGGACCTTTGTCGGCCTCGCTTTCTGCGCGCCTATCGTCGCAGGAATGCCAAATGGCCCGTATTTGGCGTGGATGGCGACGGGGCCAAATGGCAACATAGCAACATCTGCAATATCTGCCTACTTCCTTAAACCGAAAGGTAAGGACGAGTTTTGCGGCGAAATATCACGAAGCCCGGTCTTAGTTATTAAGGCACTACCGAAAGGACTCGACGCTAGCCTAGTAGAAAACGGGGTATGGAACGGCGATCGCCAAGCAGCGTCGAATATTCAAACTCTTCTTAAAGACTACAAGTTAGAGCCCGGCCCCGGCGAAAATCTTGACGGCGTTATTGCATTTAGAACAATCGATTCCGAATGGAGTGAGCTAGCAAGCCTCGGGGTTGGTAGCCTTAAGATCCGACGGCAACGAATACGAAACTCAAGAATCTCGGAAGATTTAGTTGCGGGATTTTGCACAATAATTCCTCCGATCCTTAGAAAATAGCAGCAACGCTCGGATGGATGGTTCATCCGAGTGGGTGCGAATGGATCGTAGTTGTTGGCGCTGGGCGCTGAGCGACGCCAGCATCTACCCGCAGCGCAGCAGCAGCGCCCAGCACGGCCCGGCCGGCGGCGAGAGCGATCTGGACTTGTGCTGCGCCTGATGAGCGAAGAGGGCCTGGTGGCGTGGTGGGAGCACACCGGCGAGCCCGGCAGCCCCACGCTGGGCCAGCTCACCCTGGTCATCGCCGACGACGTGGCGGCCCTGTCCGCCAACCCCCAGCCCAGCGTGCGCTTCACCAGCAGCGACCACACGCTCGGCGAAGACAGCCTCACCACGCTGCACAGCGTGCGCCGCGTGGCCACCCAGGCCGTCGAGCTGACCAGCCGCGACTACCGCTCGGGTGGCGCTGTCGCGCTGCAGCACCGCCCGGTGAGCTCACGCGCCCATGACCCGCTGGCGCTGTTCGATCACTCCATCGTCGACCATCCGGGCCTCGGCCGCGCACCCGCAAGATGGCAACCGACCTTATCGTCGGTTGCGGCGACGCGGCGCACCGACACTGACGGCCTCGACAATGTCTTCAGTCAGCGACGCGGGCCAACGCGGCAAGGCCTCTGGCGCCTGAAGCCCGCTGTCGCACACTCCAAATTGAAAGGAGCGCTCGCCAATTGCCTCATCCCACTCATCTCTTTCGAGCAGCGCTGTGCGCGGCCATGATCATCACGGCCTCCACGCACGCCGCCACGCCTTCGGAAGCCAGCCTTGATCTCGATGACTGCGAAGTCTTGATCGGGCAGCGTCAGGCCTCTGCCTACAAGAAATGGCGCGCTGAGATGCAGGCCTTGTCGCAAAAGGGCGATCGGCAAGCCATCGTGGCGCTGGCGGGGGTGGCCAACAACGTGATGGCCTGCCATGAAGAGGCGCTCGTCCCCGAGCAGGGGTGGAGCATGTCACTCAGCACGCCCGGCGGCACCACCGAGACACAGTCGCCAACAGGCATCCCGGACATTGGCAAACGGCCCGGCGTTCTCGCCGACTTGAAGCAGTTGGTGGATCGCACCCATTCGGCTGGGGCATTCGATCCGGCTTATCGGCGAATCTCGGCCGAGTGGGTCACCAAGTATTCGTCCGTGCTCCAAGACAGGTTGGCCCAAGCCTACGAAGATGCCGCCGGGGCCTACCAGTCGGATTGCGTACTCAAGCGTGCCATTGGCAAACGTGATTTGCAGTTCTCGTGCGCGGCAGACCGGCGGGTGCTGGCTCAGTTGGTGCCGCTTGTTCCTGCCGATGTCCGCGCCCAAGCGGACAAACGTGCCGCCGAGTGGGCCAAAGCGCTGAACCCGGCGCTGCCGGATTGAAGGCTGGTTGATCCAAGGGCACTCCTGCCGCCGGCCCGTCCACCCCATCCATGGGATACGTCTGCCGCGCTGAGCTGTGAAAATGCGGGTAGACCGGTTCGACGCAGCTGCCTCTGCGGCTTGAAGTTCGACAAGTACTGGACGACTCTGATCCGTCCGCGCACGGCCTCCATTCCGGCCTCGTCAGGCGCGAAGCCAAGCGCCGCTCCCCTCGAATGCGTCGGCGCGCTTCCTCATCGGTGCGCCTGCTGTAGCCACACCCAAACCCATATGACCGACGAAACCCCCACTCCAGAAGCGCAGAAGACCACCGCCAAGCGACCCAACTGGTGGAAGTGGCCGATACGGCTGCTGGCTGGTTTGGGTGCGCTCACGCTGATCGTGGTCGGCATGGCCTGGTTCACCGCCTCGCGCAAGGCCGAGCCGGTTCACTTTTCTGCCGACGAGATGATCGACCAGATCATGTTGAGCACCTATGGCAAGTATTCAGAATCCGCGAAGGGGTGGATGTATGTCGACGATCAACGTCAGATGTATGTGATGCGGGTGGTGCACCGCGCCAAGATCGTTGATGCCGAGGGCCATGAAGAGTTGTACTTCGTGGCTTCGGGCGACGATGGTGCTGACACGTTCTCGCGCGAGGCGATCATCGGCGCATTCAAGGTGATGGCCGACCCGGACAAGACCGACGGCTCGCTGATCCAGATCAGCCAACCTTTCATGCAGGGCATGGGGTCGGTTGCATTGGCACGCGAAGACATTCGATTCGAGGCCCTCAGCAACAAGACGTTTGGCTGGGTGCTGAAAACCGGCACGACCTGGCATGGTGAAGATGCGGACGGCCGCGAGGTGATGAACCGCGTCGTCGCCCCCAGCAGCAGTTCGATGGCGGTGGTCGCGACCTTCCCAGCCTCGATCAAGGCCGAGGTAGAGGGCGGCTGCGCAGACGGCCAGGCGCGTTACGCGGATTGGGTGAAATCCCGGCAGGAGCGCCAGGATGCCGGCCCGGGCCCTGCTGCGGCGTCATCGGCAGCCTCTTCTGCATCAGCTTCAGAGTCGGGCGACGACGAAAGCGATGTCGAAGGCGACGACGAGCCGCCGCTTCGCTGCTCCGACGCCACCTTCAGCTACAAGACGGATCCGGTGCCTGAAGATGGCTTTGTCGCGATCACCGTGTCGGCCAGCGGCAAGTTGAATGGTGACCCGGTGCCAACGAAGACTTGGAAACTGGTCTTCGACCACAAGAGCTTCACCTATCTCGTGCCCGATGACCTGAAGGCGTTCAGCGCCGGCTACTGAGGAAGCTGGGGCACGGTGAACGGGCCATCGACATGACACCGTCGCCGCATCGGCGACTCCGATCAATATCACTCTCCGTATCCCGCCGATGACCGACCACAACGCGCAGCCCATCGAAGGCGCCACAGGCCACGAACCAGGGGCGGCCCGCGGCGTGCCCCTCGTCACCGCAGCGCTGGTCACGGCGAATGTCGGCTACTACCTCTATCAAGGGCTGAACGGCAACCCTTGGATCGACCCTTCGGCCGATCAGCTCTTGGCCTGGGGCGGCAACGCGGCCATGCTGACGCTCACAGGCGACAGCTGGCGCCTGCTCAGCAGCGTGTTCGTTCACGGCGGGCTCATGCACTTGGTGATGAACATGTACATGCTGCTGATCCTCGGCAGCCTGGCCGAGCGCCGTTTCGGCCGCATCGGCTTGCTGATGCTGTTCCTGGCCGGCGGCATCGTCGCCAGTTGCACCAGCACGTGGTGGCAGAGCCTGCACACCATGGGCACCGACCTGCTCGGCCGACCGTTCGTGAGGATGGTGGTCGGCGTGGGGGCATCGGGCGCCATCATGGCGGTGGCGGGGGCGCTCTTGGCAGCGCACGCCGTGAAGTCGTGGTACAGCAGCGATCACAGGTCCTTGGCGGAGGCCGGATTCGGAAAGGAGCTGGGCCAGGTCGTCGCCATCAATCTGGGCATGGGGTTCCTGATGCCTGGCGTCGACAACGCGGCGCACCTGGGCGGCGTGGTGGCCGGGCTGCTGATGGGCGCGAGCTTGCAATACGTGGCGGAACTGGCCAGCACGCTGATCGAGATGGTGTCTCGTGTGGCCATCCCCGCAGCGCTGGCTGCCCTCTGCGTCGCCGGCCTGCTGCATGGCAGTGATTGGGCCGAGATGCGCGAGCTTCGTGGACTTCGCGACGAGCAACAGGCGGGGGAGTCTCGCGCGAACGCCGAGCAACAACGCGTAGACGCCCAAAAGCAAGCGGCCGAGTCCGAGCGAAATGCGCTGCCCCCTCCCGTGTCAGATGAAGAGGCCCGCGGACGGGTCATCCCCTTTGGCGAAAGCGGCACATCGTTTGCACTCTCTGCAGATGGCAAAACGGCGTACGCCGTCGATCACTATCAAAACAAGATCCAGGTGATCGATCTACAGCGCGGCGCTGTGGTCCAGAGCATTGCCGGCCCCAAGGCCGTCATCAAAGGCAACTGCATGGACATCTTTTGTGGCGACCCCGCAGCGGCCGACATCGCGCTGCTTCGGCAGCGCCCGGCCGCCTTGGTCAGCTCCATGCAGAAGAACGCGGTTGTTCTGATCGACCTGGCTGCAGGGCAGGTCTCCAAGACCATCGCGGTCGGCAAGTCGCCGAACGCCATCTTGCTGTCGGCGGACGACAAACGCGCCTATGTTCACAACGTGTTCGACGACACCATATCGGTGGTCGACGTCGATTCAGCCGCCGTGGTGCAAACGCTCGCCTTGCCCAAGGAAGCCCGCTCCGGCAGCCGGCCGGGCCATCGATTGCCGATGTGGCTGAATGCGGACGGCACGCGGTTGTGGGTGGCGTTCAGCGAAGGCGCCGCAGGACGGCAGCTTTCGTTCGACACGGCGACGCTGAAGCCCGTGGACAGCCAAGAGATGTCCGAAGTGCCGGACAGCGTGGTCAGACTGTCGGACAGCGACGGATCCGTCATGGCTTTGATGGCCGACGGCGTTCGAGTGGTGCATGATGGCTCGACGGAGGGCCAGCCCGCCTGGCCGTTCTGCACGCGCATCCAGCCGATGCAGTCGGCCGTCTCGCGCGCCGCAGGCCAGCCCAGCCGCGTCGCCATCGCCGACTACCGAGGCTACAACGGGCAAGACTCGTTGATCCACGTGGCCAACCTTCAGACATCGGTGACGCTCGGCCAGTACCCGGTCGCTGGGGTGGCGATGAAGGTTCAATTTTCCGAAGACGGCTCACACGTCTATGCCGTGACCAATGGCGGAAGCTTCGTGGACATCGACACTCGCAAACGCCTGGCCGATCGAGACGACACTCCCCTGTTGTGCTCGCGATAGCTCGACCAACGCCAGAGCGTCGGGCGTGCACGCACGCCGTGCGTCGCATGCATTCACGGTAGCGTGAACAGGGTGCGCGTAACGAACGGGTTAGGAAAGACAGCTTCCGTTCAACACGGGCCTCGCTGAGAACGGCGAGGCTGCCTGATCATCAACGCCCGCTGGCCCTGCACGCAGGCACACATCTGCGTTCGGCGCCTCGTGCCGGCGGTGCAGCCGTAGGCCGCACCGCATTGGGCTCGTGTCACGTGGGCCGATGGCCGATGCACGCGCCGCGGCACACCACGGTGCGTGCGCGCGCGATGCGCAGGCATCGCATGACAAGGCGGCACTGAAAAGCAAAACGGGTTAGCTCCGTGAAGAGCTAACCCGTTGCTTGTGTTGGCGCGGCTGGCAGGATTCGAACCCACGACCCCTTGGTTCGTAGCCAAGTACTCTATCCAACTGAGCTACAGCCGCTGAGCCTCGCAGTATAGCACGGCTTTTTTCTTTGTCGCAATCTTCTTTTTGAGAACCTCTTTTTTCCGGCGCTCACTCGATCGCGGCAGCACGCTGATCATAGTTCAATGCGTGCTCTTCCTGGCCCTCTTCGCGAGCAATTGCTGCAAGGCAACGCAAAGCCTGGCGGCGCACCGGTGCCGGCAGCACCGACGCGGAAGCGGTTTGCTCCAGCGGACGGCGTGCCTTGCCCCAGAGCTGTCGATCGGCGAACGCCATGCCCGCCGCCGCCACCAAGGCAGGCTCGTGACCGTGCACGGCAAGGGCGGCTTCGATGCGAGGCAGCCAATCGCTGCCCACCCCGGGGGCACATTCGATCAGCGCCAAGGCGAGTTCACGGCGATCGTCGGCATTCGCTGTGGCGATGGCATCCCACGCAGGCTGAAGCCACGTGCGCCCCTGGTCGGCATGCCCCATCGAGCGGGCTCTCTTGGCAGCGCGGGCCACGACAAAGGCATCACGTCGGTCATCGGCATCCAGGTGCGACCACACGCGGCGCAGTTGGTCGATGTCAAACGCTTGATCGATGGCTTCGATGGCGAGCGAGCGCAGCAGCGATTGCGCGGCAGGCGCGGAGAAGCCCTGATGCTTCGCCAGCAGTCGCGCCGTTTGCAGGGCATCGAGCGGGCGGCGCTGCAAGCGTGCAGCCTGCAGTTTCAGCCGCAGTGCCTGCGTGCGCCGAGCCACCCCAGGGGGCAACTCGGCGAGCAAGGCCAGGCCACGTTCAGCGTCGCGGTCCTCCAGCGCCCATTCGGCGCTGATGAGTTGCAACCCATCGAACGCGGTGCTGCTGCCCAAGCGGCCGCGGACCAGCGCAAGCGCGCGGTTGACATGCTCGTCGCGGCCGCGTTTGTCCTGCATGCGATGCAGGCCCGAGGCCGCGATCATCTCCGCCAGCACGGTGAACTGGACATCGCTTTCCAGGCCGCCGGTGATGGTCTGCAGATCGAGGGCTCGCTTCGCGGCCCTGTGCGCCCGCGCGTAGCGCGCAGCAAACAGCTCGGCCAACGCTTCGCGCAGCGCGGCGTTGGTCGCACGCTCACGCTTCTGCTCGCGCCACTCACGCGCGCGGGTTGGCAGGTTGAGCAGCGACTGCACCGCGTTCATCGCCGCGAAGACGATGAAGATCGACGCGAGCACGACGAAGAGGAAGAGGTTGAGCGAAAAATCGACGCGCCAGGTGCCATAGAACACCGACACGAGTGCGTCGTTTCGGCCCAGCACCGTGGCGGTGACCACCGCCGCGGTGAACAACAACACCAGCCAGATGACTGAACGCATGCGGCCCCGCGCCCTTATCGGCCTGCCGAAGCGGCCGCAAGCGCAGCCAGCGTCTCATCGGGCCGGGGCAGGCTGGCTTGGCGAGCCTGGGCGGACACCTGCCGCAACAGCTCGCCGGTTGAACTCACGCGTCGCGACCCCCGGTCGAAGTAGCGATCGAGCGACGTCTGCGCCAGCATCAGATCGCCCTGCGCCTGTTCGAACTGGCGAGACAGCAGCGACAACCGCGCATTGAGCAAACGCAGCTTGAGGTTCTCGCGCAGGAAGTAAGCCTGCTCTGGTGCCAACAGCATGGCCTCGGGTTGATCGATGCGGGTGACCCTGACCAGCGAACGCACCTCGGCCCACGTTTCCGTGGCGATGCGGTTCCAGGCCCGCGCCAGCAGGCCCAGCCAGTCGCCTTGGGCCACACCCGGCATGCCGGCGCCTGCGGCCACGCCAGAGGCAGACAACGCTGGCGCCGCCGGCACGCCAGCCACCGAGACACCCTTGCGCTCGGGGCTCACCAGCAAAGGCAGTTCATCAACCAGACGCACCGCCTCGTCGAGCTTGATCGACAGGCTGGGCACATCGGCCACCGACACCGCACGCACGCGATCAAGATCACGCGCCACCGCTCGACGAACGCGTTCGAGCCGGGGCTGGTTGTAGCGCGCCAAGCGCTCATCGGCCTGCTTCAGCACGGCCACCAACGGCTCTGCGCTGCCCGTGATCGACGACTGCTGCTGGGCCACGCGCAAAGCCGCCTCGACATCGGCCAGCACATTCTCATCGCGCGACCGCGACAAAGACTGGATCAGCTCTTCCACCTGGGTTCGCTGCAGGGCCGACTCCGCCACGCGCGCTTCGAGCAGGCCCAGCTTCGCCGACACATCGGCCGCCGCATCATGGGCTTGGCGAGCCAGCAGCCGAGCCTCGGTGGATTGGTCCTGGCTGTTCTGCTGGCGGCGAACGAGCTCCTGTTCGAGCGATTTCACCCGCTGCTGCGTGCTCCAGACCAGCGAAAAACTGGCCACGCACATGGCCGCCAACGCCAGCGCGCCCAAGGGCCACGGGCCCCGCGAGAGGGCACCCGAGGCGCCGGCCGCAGCCACAGGTGCGGGCACTGGAGGCGGCGGCACAGGCACCGGTTCAGCGGGGGCCGGCACCGGCGATGACGAGGGCAGTTCTGGGGCGTTCACGGTGTGCGGGGATTGTATCGACGGGCCTCAGAGGCCATGGCGGCACGCGGCTTCCGCGCCACAGTGAGGGGCCACCACGGGAAGCACCGCTGAGAGGCCGTGCGCTGCCTGCTCACGTCAGCGCGCCGACGCTTGCGATGGCGCCTGCCCCGGGGCAGGCAGCGTGCCCAAGGCTTCGGCCACTGCCTCGGGCACCGGCCGCACCTCGACGACGTGGCCAAAACCGGCATGGCGCGCTGCCTCGGCGATTCGAGGGTGAGAGGCCAGCGCCACGCTGGCGGCCCAGTCGGCGTGGGGGGCAACGGTGCGCAGATGATCGACCGCCTCTGAGCTGCTGAGCAGCCAGACATGGTCTTGCGGCTCGGCCAGGGCGCGCGCCAGAAGCGCCTGCTCAACCGCGCCCAGCACCGGTGCGCGCCGCTCGTACGACTGAACGAAAGTCACCTCCGCGCCCGCCTCGCGCAAGGTGCGAGCCAGCCAGTCACGGCCGCCTTCGCCCCGAACGATGGCCACCTGCCGGCCCGGCCACGCCACGCGATCCTTCAGCACGCTCCAGAGCGATTCAGAATCAAACTGCGCAGCGTCGGCCGGCGGCGCCACGATCAACGACGCCGGCACACCCGCCCCCAGCAGCACCGTGACCGTGCCCGGGCCGGTGGCGGCGGCCCAGAGGCCTTCCGGCCAACGCCAACCATTGGGCAAGGTTCGGAAGAGGCTCGACGCCGCATTCGGGCTGACAAACATCAGCACCGCGTAGCGGGGTGGCGCGTCGGTGGCCAGGGGTTGCACTTCGGCCGACCACCAGCGGTGCAGGCCCTCAGGATCGGGTGCAGCGCCAATGTCGATCAGTGGCAGCAGTTCGCTGGGCACCCCCAAGGTCAGAAGCTTGCGCTGCCACACCTCGCCCTGGGCGCGCGGCCGGGTGACCAGCGCACAGCGACGCGTGGGCAGCGGCGGCGTCATCCGTTCAGATGCGCGAGGTAGCGCGCTGCGCCTCGCTCACGCAGGTGGGACGCCGCCAAACGCCCCAGCGCCTCGGCCGCATCGGTATCGACCGCTTCGGCCTGCACTTCGGCCGTCAACAGCGGCAGCATGCCGTGTTCAGCGTCACCCAGCGCCACCGCGAGGTGCATCTGCCCGGGGCCGGGCCAAGTCGCATGCGCCGCCAGCGGCACCGAGCAACTGCCTCCGAGTGACCGTGACACCGCCCGCTCGGCGTGGGTGGCCAACCAAGTGGGGGCGTGGCTCAGTTGCGCGAGAGATCGGCGCAGCACCTCATCGTCTTCGCGAATCTCCAACCCCAGTGCCCCCTGCCCCGCGGCAGGGATCATCTGCGACGGCTCGAAGACGCTGCGCACCCGATCGGCCAGGCCCAGGCGCTTGAGCCCGGCCGCCGCGAGCACGATGGCGTCGTAGCCCCCATCGTCCAGCTTGCGCAGGCGGGTGTCCAGGTTGCCGCGCAGCGGCTCGATGCGCAGATCGGGCCGCAAGGCCTTCAACTGCACCACACGACGCAGGCTCGATGTACCCACGCAGGCACGCTGCGGCAACGCCGACAGCGACTCATGGTGGTTCGACACAAAGGCATCACGCGGATCTTCCCGCTCCAAGATGGCGGCCAGCACGAAGCCGGCCGGCAGATCCATGGGCACATCCTTCAAGGAATGGACCGCCAGGCGAGCCCGCCCTTCGGCCAACGCGTTCTCCAGCTCTTTCACGAACAGCCCCTTGCCGCCCACCTTCGACAGGCTGCGATCCAGGATCTGGTCGCCCCGCGTGGTCATGCCCAGCAGTTCGGCGTGCAAGCCCAGGTCGCGGGCCAACAGATCGCGCACATGCTCGGCCTGCCACAAGGCCAGCCGGCTCTCCCGGGTGGCGATGACGACAGGCGAGACGGCAGTGGGGGCGACGGCGGAGGAGTTCGGTGCGGACATGGTACGAATTATCGCCACCCTGGCGGCGGCCAGACGACGATCCTTTCGGCGGTGGCGCAGCGCGCCGGAAGCCTGCTACGATCGACAAGTGGTAATTTGGTTACCACGTCTGGAGCCTTCATGCCGCGCACCACCCGCACCACCGACAAGACCTCCACCGCTGCACCAAAATTGGGCAAATCAGCAGTGAAAGCTGCCGAAAGGAACGACGCGGCAGAGAAAAACAGACCGCTGATGGAAGATATCCGGTTACTCGGAAGAATCCTTGGCGACGTGATCCGCGAACAAGAAGGCCGCGCCGCCTTCGAGCTGATCGAGCGGGTGCGCCAGCTGTCCGTGGCCTACCGGCTGAAGAAGGACGCCTCCGCCGGCCGGGTGCTCGACCGGCTGCTGAAGAACCTGTCCGCCGACCAGACGGTCAGCGTGATCCGTGCCTTCAGCTACTTCTCGCACCTGGCGAACATCGCCGAAGACCGGCACCACGTGCGTCGCCGCACCCACCACGAAGCCGAAGGCCACCTGCAGGAAGGCTCACTGGCCTACTGCTTCGAGCGCCTGGCCCGGGCCGATCACCGAGGCGCCGACATCGCCGCGCTGCTGGAGCGCGCCTACATCTCGCCGGTGCTCACAGCCCACCCCACCGAAGTGCAGCGCACCAGCATCCTCGATGCCGAACGTGCGGTCGCGAGCCTGATCACGCAACGCGACGAGCTGCGCAGCGAGCGCGATCGGGCCGAGAACGAGCAGTTGATCCGCGCCCGCGTCACCCAGCTGTGGCAAACACGCATGTTGCGCACCGCCAAGCTGCGCGTGTCGGACGAGATCGAGAACGCGCTGTCGTACTACCACGCGACCTTCCTGCGGCAGATCCCGCGGATGTACCGCGAAATCGAACAGGCGCTGCCGGGCCATACCGTCCCGCCCTTCTTTCGCATGGGCCACTGGATCGGCGGCGACCGTGACGGCAACCCCAACGTGACGGCCGAGACGCTGCGTCTGGCCCTGTCGCGTCAGTCCGAGACCGCGTTGCGTCACTACCTGACCGAGGTGCACACGCTCGGTGCCGAGCTGTCGATGTCGGCGATGCTGGCGCCGGTGACCGCCGAGATGCAGGCGCTGGCCGAACGCTCGCCCGACAAGAACCCCCATCGCGAAGACGAGCCCTACCGCCGCGCGCTGATCGGGGTGTACGCCCGCCTCGCGGCCACCCTGCACGAGTTGACCGGCACCGAGGCCTTGCGGCACGCCGTGGCCCCGCAGAACCCCTATGCCCACGCCGAAGAATTCGCGGCCGATCTGGCGGTGATTGAACGCTCGCTGCGCTCACACCATGCCGAGGCCCTGGTGGCGCCGCGCCTGGCACCGCTGCAACGGGCGGTGCAGGTGTTCGGTTTCCATCTGGCCACGGTCGACCTGCGACAAAGCTCGGACCAGCACGAGCTGGTGGTGGCCGAGTTGCTGCGGGTCGCCCGCATCGAGCCCGACTACGCCCAGCTCGACGAAATGCAACGCCGCACCCTGCTGCTGCGCCTGCTCGACGAGGCACGAGGCCTGCGCGTGCGAGGGGCCGACTACTCGGCACTCACCCAAGGCGAACTGGCCATCTTCGAGACGGCCGCTGAGATGCGCCAACGCTTTGGTGCCCACGCCATCCGCCACTACATCATCTCGCACACCGAAACGGTGAGTGACCTGCTGGAGGTGCTACTGCTGCAGAAGGAGGCTGGGCTGTTGCAAGGCACGCTCACCGAAGACGCCCGCGCCGCCCTCATCGTGGTGCCGCTGTTCGAGACGATCGCCGATCTGCGCAATGCGGTGACGATCATGCGCGAGTTCTACGCCACGCCCGGCATCACCGAGCTGGTGGCCCGCGGCGGCGCTGAGCAAGACGTGATGCTCGGCTACTCGGACAGCAACAAGGACGGCGGTTTCTTCACCAGCAATTGGGAGCTCTACCGCGCCGAGATCGCGCTGGTCGAGATGTTCGATGCGCTGGAAGACGAGCACGGCATCCGATTGCGTCTCTTCCACGGCCGCGGCGGCACGGTAGGCCGTGGCGGCGGCCCCAGCTACCAGGCCATCCTCGCGCAACCGCCGGGCACGGTGAAGGGCCAGATTCGCCTCACCGAACAAGGCGAAGTGATCGCCTCGAAGTACGCCCACCCGGAAATCGGGCGGCGCAACCTCGAAACGCTCGTGGCGGCGACGCTCGAAGCGAGCCTGCTGCACCCCACCAAGGCAGCGCCGAAGGCCTTTCTCGATGCCGCCGAGGCGCTCAGCCAAGCCAGCATGGCTGCCTATCGCCACCTGGTGTACGACACCGAGGGCTTCACCGACTACTTCTTCGCCGCCACACCGATCCGCGAGATCGCCGAGCTGAACATCGGCTCGCGCCCGGCCTCACGCAGGGCCACGCGCGCCATCGAAGACCTGCGCGCCATTCCCTGGAGCTTCTCCTGGGGCCAGTGCCGCGTCGCCTTGCCGGGCTGGTGCGGCTTCGGCTCGGCCGTCGAGTCGTTCCTGGGTGAAGGCAGTGGCCGCAGCGCGCGGCTGGAGCTGCTGCAGCGCATGCACAAGCAGTGGCCGTTCTTCCGCACGCTGCTGTCGAACCTGGACATGGTGCTGGCCAAGAGCGACGTGCGCATTGCCCAACGCTACGTCGAGCTGGTCGAAGACAAGCGCCTGGGCAAGCGCATCTTCACGGCGATTCGAACCGAGTGGGACAAGACCCATGAGGCCCTCGGCCTGATCACGGGCGAAGGCGACCGCCTGCAAAGCAACCCGGCCCTGGCGCGCTCGATCGAGCACCGGTTCCCCTACCTGGACCCGTTGAACCACTTGCAGGTCGAGTTGATGCGCCGCTACCGCCGGCGGTCCAAGAGCGAAGTGGTGGATTCGGCGAATGATCGCGTGCAGCGCGGCATCCACCTGTCGATCAACGGCATCGCCGCGGGCTTGCGAAACACCGGCTGAGCCCACGAATCGGGCGCTGCCGGGGCCGGCGCTGCTACGGAGGCGCCGCCGCCGTGGCTTGCCGGCGCTGCAGTGCGCGCCGGGCGACCTGCAGCTCGTTGCCGCTGCTCACCAACGCGAAGGCAGCCTCAACGCGGCGATAGGTTTCGCAAGCCTGGGCCTCGGTCATGGGCCCGGCTTGTTCGAGCGCGAAGTTGGTCTCTTCGCCCAGCGCCTCGCTGAGCGCACGCTGCTCTTCGGCCAGCGGGTCAATCTGCTCGGACGGCCAACCGGCCCGACGCGCCAGCCCGATGCCGATGCCATGCTCGATGAGCGTGTCGCCGTGGTCGATCATCAGCCCGGCGATGGCACTGCATTCCTGCCGACGTTGGGCTGCATGGAGCGCGTCCACCGAGCAAAGGCGCGAAATCGCCAGCAAGCCGTTGTTGCCCAGCATGCTGCCCACGCCGACCAGGTCGGCCGCCAAGACCTGGCGATCCACTGGCGACAGCGCCTGCAGGGCCGGGCTGTTCGACAAGGGCATCAGGTCGCTCCAGATCAGCCGGCTGGTGCGCGCCTGCGCGGCCCGTGCCAGCGCCTCGCGCGCGGTGCGGGGATCCGTGCGTTCCAGCGCTTCGGCGGCCACCGCCAGCCACGCCTGCACGTTGTCCGGGTCAACGGCTGCCCAACGGGACGCGGACATCGATGAGCAGGCCGCCGCATGCTCGGGCGGCGCCGTGTCGCACAACTGCGTGGCCAGCGCCGCCAACCGCGGGTCGTTGCTGCTGAGGGCCTCGCTGACGAGCGCCAGGTAGGTTTCGGCATCTGGCGGGCTGTCGACATCGCGCGAGCGCGCGAGCAGCAAGCGCCCCGCGATGCGCTCGAATGCTTCGGACGAGGTCGACAGCAGCTGACCCGCATGGGCCAGTGCCGCGGGACGCAGGCGCCGGAACACTTTGTCGATCGCATCAGCGGGCTGCCCTGCCAGCGCGCGCCATGGCGCTGGACAGCTGGGGTCTGGCACTGCAGCTCGGCTCGCCGCCGAAGAGGGCATGCTGGCCGACGCCAGCACCTGCTCGGGCGCTGCGGCCGGCGCGGTGTGGCGCCCCGGATCGGCCACGCTGGAAAGGGCCTGCACCACTGGCGCGTCGTCCGTCTGCGTCCACCAGTCGTGGGCGGCGAGGCCGGCCAGCAGCAGCGCCGTCACCGTCGCCACCACCAGGATCCAGCGCATCCGCGCGCTCAGGCTGCCGCTCGCCCGGCCCGCACCGTCAACCGGCACGTGCCAGCACCTCGCGCACCTGCGGCAGCTGTCGCCGCGAGACCGCGAGCCACTCTCCCGTGGGCTCCACCTGCACCGCCCAGCTCTCGCCGCCCTCCTCGTGGTCGTTGCCAGGCAGTGCACGGCGCTCCAGCGCCCGCACGGCCGACTTGGCCACGACCATGCTGCGATGGATGCGCACCACTGCATCGCCCAGGCGCTGTTCCAGGTCGCTCAATGCATCGTCGAGCACGTAGCGATGCTTGGTCGTGCACAGCGTCACGTACTTCATCTCGGCCCGCAGGTACACCACCTCGGGCACAGGGATGCGCAGCACGCGCCCCCGGTCGCTCACGACCAGGGTGGGCACCTCCACCGGCAGCATCGCGGCCACGGCCGGTGCCGGCGCACGGCCCAGGCGTTGCTCGACCCGGCCCAATGCCTCTTGCAGGCGCGCACGACGAACCGGCTTGGTCAGGTAGTCGACCGCGTCGATCTCGAAGGCTTGCAAGGCATGTTCGGCGTGAGCCGTCACCAGCACCACCGCCGGCGCGGGCTGCTGGTCGCGCAGCTTGCGGGCCAGGGTGATGCCGTCCATGCCGGGCATGTGGATATCCAGCAGCACCGCATCCACCGTCTGGCGGGCCAGCGCATGCAGGGCTTCGGCGGCACTGCCGGCTTCGTCCACCACCGTGGCCGCGGGTCGAACGCAATCGGCCAGCAGGCTGCGCAGGCGCATGCGGGCCAGGGGCTCATCGTCGACGATCAGTACACGCAGTCGGTCCATGAAATCATTGTCGTTGCAGGCTCACGGTGGCCTCGGCCGTTGCCACCGTCACGGCGACCGTTCAGCAAGGCAATCCGATGCTCACGCGATAGCGGCCATCTTCGGTCAACCCGCTGCGGAAATCTGCATCCAGGTCATGCATCAATCGCAGGCGTTCACGAACGCTTGCAATTCCGATGCCGTGGCCGGGTTTGGAGGGCCCTCGCGCCACGGTGTTCGTCACCGAGATCAGCACCCGGTCGCGCCGGCGACGGGTGCGAATCTCGATGGTGCCGCCTTTGTCGGCCGGCTCGATGCCGTGGCGGACCGCGTTCTCGATCAGCGGTTGCAGGGCCAGAGGCGGCAGCTTGGCCGCGGCGGCGTGTGGGTCCAGATCCCACTCCACATCGAGGCGGCGGCCAAAACGCAGTTGCTCGATCGCCAGGTATCGGCGCGACAACTCGATCTCGGCGCCCACGGTGGTGTCTTGATCGAGCGCCCCCAGCGCGGCGCGGAACAGGTCGGACAGGTCCTCCAGCACCTCTTCGGCGCGCTTCGGGTCGAGCTGCACCAAGGTGATGGCCGTGTTCAGCGTGTTGAACAAGAAATGCGGCCTGATGCGTGTCTGCAGATCGGCCAGGCGGGCCGCGGCGGCGGCCGGCAGGCGTGCGCGTTGGCGCCAGCGCTCCGACTGGAAGATCAGCGCCGCCAGCAGCGCCCCGGTCAACGCCGGTGCGATGGCATGGGTGCTGTGGGCCGGTGCCATGCCCACCGAGGCCATGGGCCACCACAGGGCCAGGGCGGCCACGGCCCCGAGGGCCGACGCCGCCGCCACCTGCACCATCGGCGCGGTCTTGGCAATGAGGTGGCGCGCACCGCACGCCATCAGCACCCACAGCAGCGTGGCCGGCACCGCCACCGCCGCGGCGCTGGACAGCTCGCCCAGCCACGTCGTGAGACTGCGCGCGTCAAACATCAGCCCCACGCCCAGCACCACGATCACGAGCATCATGGCGCGCAGCAGCGTGCCGCTGCGGCACAGCTGCAGCGCTTCGGCCTGCGTGAGATCCGGCGCGGTGACCGCCTCGCGCAGATCGTCGAACAGGGTGCTGGTTCCAGAGTCAGGCATCAGTTTCACGGGCGTGATTCTGGCTGCGCTGCGTGCCAGCGGGCCCTGCCACTTCTAGAATCAGTGGTTTCCCTGATCGCTCCTCCCTCTTTCACCTTCGCACAGGCGTGTCATGAGCAGCAACCAACTCGACAAGAAATCCCAGGCCTGGTCGGCCCTGTTCTCCGAGCCGATGAGCGAGCTGGTCAAGCGCTACACCGCCAGCGTCTTCTTCGACCAGCGCCTGTGGCGAGCCGACATCGAGGGCAGCCTTGCCCACGCCGCCATGCTGGCTCGCCAGGGCATCATCAGCCCGCAGGATCAGTCCGACATCGAGCGCGGCATGGCCCAGGTGAAGGCCGAGATCGAAAGCGGCGAGTTCGTCTGGAAGAGCGAGCTGGAAGACGTGCACCTCAACATCGAGGCGCGGCTGACGCAGTTGGTCGGTGATGCCGGCAAGCGGTTGCACACCGGCCGGTCGCGCAACGACCAGGTGGCCACCGATGTGCGGCTGTGGCTGCGCAGTGAGATCGACCAGATCGCCCCGCTGTTGGCGGACATGCAGCGCGCGCTGCTGGCGGTGGCCTCGCACCACACCGAAACCGTGATGCCCGGCTTCACCCACATGCAGGTCGCGCAGCCGGTGAGCTTTGCGCACCACCTGCTCGCCTATGTGGAGATGTTCGCCCGCGATGCCGAGCGGCTGGCCGATGTGCGCAAGCGGGTCAACCGGCTGCCGCTGGGCGCGGCGGCGCTGGCCGGCACCAGCTACCCGCTGGACCGCGAGAGCGTGGCCAAGGCGCTGGGCTTCGACGGTGTCTGCCAGAACAGCCTGGATGCGGTGAGCGACCGCGACTTCGCGATCGAGTTCACCGCCTTTGCCTCGCTGGTGATGGTGCACGTGTCGCGGCTGGCCGAAGAGATCGTGCTGTGGATGAGCCAGAACTTCGGCTTCATCGACCTGTCGGACCGCTACTGCACCGGCTCGTCGATCATGCCGCAAAAGCGGAACCCGGATGTGGCCGAACTGGCCCGCGGCAAGAGTGGGCGGGTGGTCGGCCACCTGATGGGCTTGATCACCCTGATGAAGGGCCAGCCGCTCACCTACAACAAGGACAACCAGGAAGACAAGGAGCCGCTGTTCGACACGGTGGACACCGTGAAGGACACGCTGCGCATCATGGCCGAGATGGTGGGTGGCGAAGTCGACCCGGCCACGGGCACCCGAACCGGAGGCCTGAAGGTGAAGGCCGAGGCCATGCAGCAGGCTGCCCGCCGGGGCTACGCCACCGCGACCGACCTGGCGGATTACCTGGTCAAGAAGGGCCTGCCGTTCCGCGACGCCCATGAGGTCGTCGCCCATGCGGTGAAGGAAGGCCTGAAGCTCGGCGTCGACCTGTCGGATCTGCCACTGGCCACACTGCAGAGCTTCCACGCCTCGATAGGCGACGACGTGTTCGAGGTGCTGAGCCTGACCGGCTCTCTGAACGCCCGCAACGTGATCGGCGGCACCGCGCCAAACCAGGCGCGGGCACAGATCGAGAGGCACCGGGCAAGGTTGGCGTGACGGGTTCATCCACCATCACCTCCAGGGGGCAGACTCCGATGTTGCGCCTCATTTCAACTTTCGTCGTATTGGCCGCTGCGCTTGGGTCTTCGCAGGCGGCACCGACGGGCGCGCCATTGCCGGGACAATACGTTCGCGGAGACGACTCGGGGACGCTCACCATCCGCAGAGATGAGCAGAACAAGCTTGTCTTCGAGATCGACTCGATCGGCGGGCATTGCCACGAGTGCAAGGTCACTGGCGTGATACGAGGGACCATTGGTTACGCCGACCGCTTGATCGGGGACGAGGACGACTCGAAGTGCGAAATCTCTTTCTCGTCCAACCCATCCTCAGTGGTGGTCAAGCCCATTGCCGAAGATGAGTGTCGAGAATACTGTGGATTTCGAGCCTATTTCGACGGAACCTACCGCCGTCCCTCCGCAACGTGTTCAAGGTCGGGGCGGCAAGCACTGCGCGATCGCTTCCTTCTCTTGTATCGCGCCCATCGCTATCCCCTGGCCACGAGCACGCTTCAGACTCTGATCGGCGAGTGTCGAGAATTCATGGGCTCGATCGAGCTCGACCAGGTACGCAATGACCTGGCTCTCTCGCAATACCACAACGGCGATTTCTCGCGCTGTCTGGAAACCCTCGACGCGACATCCGCAGGAGAAGAGAGGGATGAAGAGGAGCTGATGTCCGTCCTGCAGCCCTGCGACGCTGACAACTACATCGACGTGGCGAAAGCGACTTGGTTCAATAGGGCCCTCTGCAAGAAGGCGATGTCGAAGTTGCGTTGAGATGGCGATGTCCCCCGCCGGGGCTGCCCCGCGTCAACGTGAAGCCGCCCGCTTGCCCAGCCGGCCAGGGTCGCACAACGTGCGTCACGGCCGCACAAACGTCATCGAGACGAAGCGGTCGCCCATGCCGGTGAAGGAAGGCCTGAAGCTGGGCGTCGACCTGTCGGATCTGCCACTGGCCACACTGCAGAGCTTCCACGCCTCGATCGGCGACGACGTGTTCGAGGTGCTGAGCCTCACAGGCTCGCTCAACGCCCGCAACGTGATCGGCGGCACCGCGCCGCAGCAGGCCCGGGCGCAGATCGAGCGCCATCGCGCCCGGTTGGGGTGAGCGGCCACCGGGCCGCCTGGTTCAGCGGCCCGTGGCGGTGAGCTGCCGCGTCCGGTGCGCGCCTTCGGCCACGGACGCCAACAACGAGCGCGCCTGGTCGTTGCCGATCATCGCTTCGGCCAACAAGAAGCCCCCAACTTCGCCGATGCCCACCACCTGATCGACGCCTGCGGCTTCGAGGAACAGCCGTTTACCCGGATCCAGCAGTTCCGCCACGATGGTGGCTTTGGGGTTCGATCGACGTGCCAACAGGCAGGTCACCGCGCTGAGTGAATCGGCATGCTGGCGCTCGGCGTAGTTCGCCAGCACCAGCACCCGTTCCGCGCGAGACAGGCAAATGCGGTCGAGGGCTTCTTCCTGCAGAGGCAGGCTCACGCGGCTGAAGGCGACGCCCGGGTCATCCACCGGCTTCTGCTCCAGGTCGGCCGCAATGAGGATGGGGCGGATGGCCGTGGCCGGGTCACTGCGCAGCGAGTGCACGATCTGCGGCCCTTTGAGATTCCAGCCCAGGATCACGATGTGGTCGTACAGACGGTGCATCTTCATCCCCATGTCCTCACGGACCTTGCGTTCGATCAGCACGGCAGCGGCCAGCGCGCACAGCAATGTGGTCAACAGCTTGGACAGCATGACGGCCAGGCCCATCACGATGCGGCCGGCATCGGTATGCGGCAGAACGGCCGAGTCGCCCGAGGTCGTCATCGTGACCAGCAAGGCGTAGGTGGCGTTGCCAAGGCTCGCGATCTTTGGGTTGACGTCGGCTTCCAGCCACCAGATCGCCAGGCCGCCGCCCAGCCAGACGAACAGGAACGCGGCAAGCAGTTCGGCGATCAGGCGGTGCCGCGCCGTCTGCACCCAGCGCAGGAACATGTCCAGCCAGGGCACCGCACGCAGCGGGCCGGTACTCACCCACGGTCTCCATCGGTTGCCTCATGCACGGATGCGCACCGGCCAACGCCGTTGTCGTTCATGGCCACCTCGTCGGGTCGCTCGACCCTCTTCAGGTGGCTTTCGGCCGCGCGCGGCGGTTGTTGAGGCCTGCAACCGTGCAGCTTGCGCCCGCACGGCCACCGCTGACACTCAATCGTCGATCTCGATCTCTTCGGCGACCACGTAGGTGCCGTCGGAAGACAGCGTGCCATGCACCTCCACCTGGCGGCCCACGGCCAGGTCGGACTCGCCCAGATCGCCGCTGAAGGTAGCCGAGGCGTAGTCGATCGTCTGGCCGCGCACCACCATCGTCTTCGCGGCGGTGTCCAGGGCGGTGATGTCACCCTTCAACTCGACTTCGCGGCCTTCGTCGTCACCATCGTCGTCGCCGCTGCCCTTGACCTTGACCTCGTCGGCCATCAGCACGCCGCCCTGCATCGTGCCTTCCACTTCCACCCGCACCCCCGCGGCAAGCGTGGCACCAGCCGGCTCGATGCGGGCCGAGCTGGCATTCACCCGGACGCCAGAGATCACGAAGTCTGCGTTCGAGGTGTAGCTCGCGATCACGCTTTCGATCTCGGCTTCGCCCCCGTCGACGGGTGTCGAGGCGCCGTTGGCGAATTGGCTGACCACCCAGCGCCCGCTGCCATCAATCGAGGTTTGCAGACTCACCCGCAACAATTGGCCGTTGGCCAGATCGGCCGGCGCCGCGCCTGCCGAGTACGTCAGCGTGGCCGGCCCCATCTTGAAGGTGCGCTGCACCGTGTCCAGCGCCGACACCGTGCCGCGCAGCTTGTACGAGGTGGGCTCGCCAGCGGGCTCGATGCGCTGGGCGGCATAGCTGCCGGCCACCGGATCGAAGATGGCGAAGATCTCGACCTTGTCGCCCACGCCCACGCCGCCTTGGCCGCCGGTGATCGCGTCGTCGAACACGGTGGACGCGGTGATACGCACCGTCTGGCCCAGCACCTGAAGGGTTTTCGCCGTCAGATCGTTGGCTTCCACCGGGCCGATCAGGTCGCTGCCGATGCGCACCTCACGCGCCACGGCGGTGCCGAGCGTCTGGTCGATCGCGCCGCTGTCTACCCGCACCGTCATGCCGAGCTTCAGGTCGGCGCGCGTCAGCGCGTGGCCGTCATCGTCGGTGATCGTCGCCGAGCTTTCGTCGAAATGGATGCCGTTGACGATGATCGACCCGAAGCCCGCGATCGGGCCTTCGCTGTAGCTCACCGAACCGGTGCCCTGCCCTTCGACGCCGCCGCCGCAGGCATGCAGCAGCGCGACGGCCAGCAGGGCGGCTGCCAGGTGACCGCGACGCCAGGCCAGACGGATGGAGGAGAACAGTGAAGTCATGGGGTTCCTTCGCCCGGCGGCGCGGCCGGATCGGGCTGGTGATAGCTGTACATGCCGATGAGCACCCGCTGGGCCGGTGCGGGCGGAACGCCCTCGGCCTCGGTGCTGGCACCGCTTTCGATGAGTCGTTCGAGCGCCGGCACCAGGGTGTCGAAACTCTGCTTCCATTGAGCCGCAACGAGCTGTCGCACGGCTTGCACTGCGTCAAACGGCACGCCGCTTGCGACGATGGCCTGCTCAAGATGGCGGTGTCCATCGCCCAGCACGTTCTCCACCGCGCCCGAGAGGTGCGAGCCCACATTCGAGCCCAGGATGCGCAGCGCCCGGGGCAGGTCGCCGCGCGGCACCAGGGCATCCTTCACGGGCTGCACCGTGTCGGCAACCTCGTCGAGGGTCACATAGCCCAGCCGCTGCATCTCGCTGAGCAGGCTGCGGGGGTGGACGTCGCTGGTGATCTCGCGGGCCAGGGCCTCGAAGCTGGGGCGAGGCCCTTGCCGCGGCAGGGCCGCTGGCTGCCCCGCGGTGTCGCGGTAGAGCGGGTTCGTGAGCCAGTGGGCGTAGACCTCGCCGGCCAGTGACCGCCGCGGCTTGGGCTGCTCCAGCTGGGCATTGACCAGGCGCGTCACCTCGCGGCGGTTGATGCCGGTGGTGGTGCTGATCCGGCTCACCTGCCGATGCGGCAAGCCACCCGGGTTCGCCTCGCGCGCCGCCTGCACGAAGGCGGTCTTCAACCGCTCCTCCACCTCGCTGAAGTGGACACCGCGGGCCACCGCCAGGCGCGCCAGTGGCGCCAGCAGGGCGTTGACGGCTTCCAGCACAGCTTGCTGATCGGGTGGCAGTGAGGATTCGGTGGGGTCGGACATCGCCAGTGCGGACGGACGCGTCAGAAAATGTGCGCTTTGCCCAGACGAATGCTAACGCGTCGGCCGGGAATCTGCTGATCCCCGGCCTTGGGCCCGCCCCTGATCAGTCTTCGCGGCTGATGCGGGTGGCGTCCACACGGGTGCCATCGGCGCTCAGCGCACCCTTGACCTCGACCTTGCGGCCCACCGTCAAGTCGCTGGCCGACAGGTCGCGGAACACGGTGGCGTCGGTGTAGGCGACGGTCACGCCACGCAGAGCGAAGGTGCGGGCGTTCGCATCGGCTGCGGTGATGGCGCCATGCAGCTCATAGGCCTCGTTCTCGTGCTCGTGTTCGTGCTCGTCTTCCAACTGCACCTTGGTGGCCACCAGCACGTCATTAACGATCGCCCCCTCCACTTCGACGTTGGCGCCCAGCACCACGCCCGTCTGGCCATCAGGGAAGCTGGCAGTGCGCGCATCGACCGGCAAACCGTTCACGCTGAACTCGGTGGCCGAGGTCCAGGCGGTGATCAAGCCGCGCACTTCCGCCTCGTCGTGGTCGCCATGGTGGCGCTCGCCCGCCTGCACCCGGGTGGCCATCCACTGGCCCGATACGGGCTCGGTGCGCAGCGTCACGCGTACCCGCACCCCATTGGCCAGGTTCTCGGCCACGTCGGTGGCATCGCTGTAGTTGATCACCGTGCTGCCGATGCGGAAGGTTCGTCCGGCGGCGTCCAGCGCTTCCACCAGCCCGCGCAGTTTGTACGCGGCCGGCGTGTCTTCCGTCTCGATGCGGGTGGCCCGGTAAACGCCCTGGGCCGCGTCGAACTGCGCATGCACCTCCACGACCTGGCCCACCGTCAGGCCTGAAAAGCCGCCAGCCAAGTCATCGTCGAAGACCGTGGCCGTGCCGATCGCCACGGTCTGGCCCAGCACCACCAGGGTCTGGGCGGCGCCGTCGATCGAGGCGACCGGCCCCACCATTTCGCTGCCGAAGCGGATGCGGGTGGCCACGCCCTGGCCGCTGGCGCGGTCGATCGAAGACGCCTCGATTTCGACCTGCTCACCCAGGCGAAGCTCGTCGCGCTCGTGGCGTTGGCCGTCGTCGTCGACCACTTCGGCGCCCGAGTCGTCGAAGCGCACGCCGTTGACGATCACCGAACCAAAACCCGTGATGGCGCCGCTGGTGAATGACGATGTGCCCGCGGGCGGCGGCGGCGTGGTGCCGGTGCTGTCGCTGCCGCCCCCGCCGCCGCCACAGGCGGCGAGCACGGCGGCCATCAGCAACGCGGTGCCCATGGCGGGCCAGGAACGGGTGCGGGCGCGGTCAACGAGAGACAGAGGGGTAGAGATCACGGTGGTTTCCTTTCAATCTGAGGTGGTGAACGACCCACAGAGCGGCGACGGAGCCCTCAAGTACATCGACGACCCAAATAAATGTGTACTTTACACATTTTAAAGAACCCGCCACTCGCCCACGCCGGGCCCACCGTGGAAGCTGGCACGCCAAACGCGGGCTTTTTACTGATAATCCATACAGCCCATGGCCGCCCGTCGCCGTCTCATCGCCCATCTCGACATGGACGCCTTCTATGCGTCGGTCGAGTTGCTGCGCTATCCCGATCTGCGCGGCAAGCCGGTGGTGGTGGCCGGCGGTCGCCGGCACCAGCCAGAGTTGCTGCCGGACGGCACCCGCCGCTACTCGCTGCTGAAGGACTACACCGGCCGGGGGGTGATCACCACCTCGACCTACGAGGCCCGCGCGATGGGCGTGTTTTCGGCGATGGGCACGATGAAGGCCGCGGCCCTGGCACCCAACGCCGTGCTGCTGCCGGTCGATTTCGAGCAGTACCGGCTCTACTCGCGCCGGTTCAAGGCCGCGGTGGCGGAGCTGGCCCCGGTGATCGAAGACCGCGGCGTGGACGAGATCTACATCGATCTCACCGACGTTCCCGGCGCGCAAGACGCCGTGGGGCACGACCCGCTCGGCGGCGTGCGGGCGCTGGCGCTGGAGATCAAGAACAACGTCCAGCGCGCCACCGGCGGCCTCACCTGCTCGATCGGCGTGACGCCGAACAAGCTGCTGTCCAAACTGGCTTCCGAGCTGGACAAGCCAGACGGGCTCACCGTGCTGACGATGGACGATCTGCCCACCCGAATCTGGCCGCTGGCCGCCCGCAAGGTGAACGGCATCGGCCCCAAGGCGGCGGCGCGGCTGACCGATCTGGGCATCCACACCGTCGGCGAGCTGGCGCAGTGCGAGCGAGGCTGGCTCATCGAGCACTTTGGCCGCAGCTACGGCGCCTGGCTCAACGATGCCGCCTGGGGCCGCGACGAGCGCCCGCTGGTCACCCACGGGGAGCCGGTGTCGATGAGCCACGAGACCACGTTCGACCGCGACCTGCATGCCAAGCGAGACAAGACCGAGCTGGGTGAGATCTTCACCCAGCTCTGTGCCCAATTGGCCCGCGACCTGGCTCGCAAGGGCTATGTCGCACAGACGATCGGCATCAAGCTGCGCTTCGACGATTTCAAGATCGTCACCCGCGACCAAACCCTGCCCGCCCCCACCGCCGATGCCGCCACCATCCGCCGTGCGGCGGGCGAATGCCTCAAGCGCGTCGATCTCTCGCGGCGCCTGCGCCTGCTGGGCGTGCGAGGGGGCAAGCTGATGACCCCCGGTGAATGGGATGCCCGGCTGGCTCGCGCCGCGGCCGCGGCCAGCCGCCGGCCGCCCCAGCGACGCGCCAGCGCCCCCGCGGCCGAAGAACCTGCCGCCGCCTACAACTTGCCACTGTTCGACCTCCCCGACTAGGGCGTGCTCATGTGGACACGCCACGCCAAGTGGGGGCGTGTCCCTCGGGACGGTTGGCAAACCAGGATCGTCAAGCCCAGCCGCGAGATCCCCCGCACGCCGCCAGGGGCCATGATGCGCGCAAGCCCTTGCGGCGTGAACAATGCCACACCGGGCCCGGCCGGAGGCGAGACATCAGCGCCGCCGTGGCGCCGGCATGCATCCAATCGAGCGCAGTTGACGTAGGTCCGCCGGAGAGCCCGGCTCACCATCGGTTCCACCCCCCTTTGACGCACCGAGACCGCATGACCCGACAACGACCCCCGCTGGCCTTGGCCCTCACCGCCTTGGCACTGACCGCCTCACTGCCCACGGCGCGCGCCGAAGAACCAGCCCCCCCTCTGACCCATGGCAACGGCAAGCTGCTGCTCACCGGTGGCGTCAGCTCGATCGACGGTGCCGCGGGCGGCGGCCTCACCCCCTGGGCCGTGACGGCCAGCTATGCCACCCGCCACCAGTTCGGCGCCACGGCCCACGCCACCCGGGTGGTGACCCAGGACTACGCGATGAACGCCGCCGGTGCCGCCGTGGGCATCGACGACCGATTCGAACTCTCCATCGCCCGGCAGGACTTCAACACCGGCGCCACCGGCACCGCCCTGGGCTTGCCCGGCCTGCACCTGAAGCAAGACATCGTCGGGCTGAAGTGGCGCTTCGCTGGCGACGCGGTGCTGGACAGCGACCGCTGGATGCCCCAGTTGGCGATCGGCCTGGAACACAAGCGTGCCGACGCTGCCGGCCTGGAGCCCACGCTGAAGGCCCTCGGGGCCGATCTCTCCGGTACCGACCTCTACCTCAGCGCCACCAAGCTGTTGTTGGCGCAGGGCGTGCTGCTGAACGGCACCCTGCGCCTGACCCGGGCCAACCAGAACGGCTTGCTGGGCTTCGGCGGCACAGCGCACGACGCCTACCGCCTGCAGCCGGAAGTCTCGATCGCGTGGCTGCTGCGCAAAGACCTCGCGATCGGCGCCGAATACCGGGCGAAGCCCGACAACCTCAACCCCTCGATCCTCGGCGAGGGGCTCAAAGAAGACGACTGGGCCGATCTGTTCGTCGCCTGGGCGCCGAACAAACACATCTCGATGACGCTCGCCTACGTCGACCTGGGCCACATCGTCCCGGCTGTCATCACCCAGCGGCAGACCGGGGCCTACCTGTCGGCCCAGATCGCCTTCTGAGGAGCACCCGCGCCATGTCGATCACGTCACTCCTGCGCAGCGCGGCGATCGCCACCTGCCTGCTCACCACCTTGGCCGGTGTGCGGGTGGCCCAGGCCGCCGATGCCACGCTCTACCAGCAGTTCGGCGAGCGCGCCGGCCTGGTCGCCCTGATGGACGACTTCATGCAGCGCCTGCTGGCCGATCCGCGCATGAACCCGTTCTTCAAGGATGTCGACCAGGCCCACGTGAAGGCTCAGCTCGTCGACCAGATCTGCGAGGTGGCCGGCGGCCCGTGCCGGCTCGATGGGCCGGACATGAAGAGCGTCCACAACGGGGTGGACATCACCCGTGCCGATTTCAACGCCCTGGTGGAAGTGCTGCAGCAGGCGATGGACGCCCGCGGCATCCCCTTCAGCGCACAAAACCAGTTGCTCGGCAAACTGGCGCCCATGCACCGCGACATCGTCAACGTGCCCTGACCGACACGCTTTCAACGCCCATCCCACCCCACCGCACATCCCCAAACACCATGCCCTACACCCTGCCCCCAGGTCCGTTGCCCCGACTCGCCGCCATGGCCCTGGCCCTCACCGCTGCGGCCGCACAGGCAGGCACCCTCGATGTTCAAGTCTTGGACCGCGACGGCCAGCCCGCCGCCGATGTGGTGGTGCTCATCCAGGTGCCCAATCAGCCGGCGCCCAAGCCGGCCGCGGCGCCGGTGGTGATCTCGCAAGAGAACCTGCGCTTCCAGCCCTTTCTCACGGTGGTACCGCTGGGCAGCACGCTGCGCTTCGTCAACAAGGACACCTACGATCACCATGTGCGCTCCGTGCCCAGTGGCCCGCTGGGCAGCATGCCGGCGGTCGAGTACTTCGAGCTTCGACTGGACGGCACCGGTGCACCACCGCGCGACAACAGCAGCTACGGCGGCTATGACGACTACAACACCAAGCCGGCCGCCGCGCCGAAGAAAAAGTCCGGCACCAACACGGTGGATGTGAAGGCCGAACACGCCGGCCCGATCGGCCTGGGCTGCCACATCCACGGCTCGATGCGCGGGCAGGTCTATGTCAGCGGGACGTCGTGGTTCGGCAAGACCGACGCCAAAGGCACTGCCCGGATCGAAGGCGTGCCCGATGGCGCGGCCGAGCTGGTGGTGTGGCACCCCGACCAGTTGCAGGATCAGGCGCCCGTCAAGATCCAGGTCGGCGCTGCACCCGCCAAGCTCGATGCGACCTTGAACTTCACCCCCAAGCGGCGCCGCAGCTGAGCCTGCCGCGCCGTGGGCGCCCTGCCGCTCAGCGGGTGGGCAACCGCCACAGCCACAACGCAGTGGCGGCGCAACACACGGCCGGCACATAGCGCCACGCCGACGGGATGACCCACCACGCCCACAGCGAGCTGAGGGTCATCATCACCGTGGCGAGTTGCTTGGCCCGCAGCGGCACGGCATGCCGCGCCCGCCAATCGCGCACCATCGGGCCCCACCGGGGATGCTGCAGCAGCCAGCGCTCCCAGCGTTCACTGCCCCGCGCAAAGCAGAACGCTGCCAACAGCACGAAGGGTGTGGTGGGCAGCAGCGGCAGGAAGACACCCACCAACCCGGTGATGAACGCCACCGCACCGGCGAGCAACCACAAGGGCCGCGCCCAGCCCGGGGTCGCGGCGGAAGTGGCTGGCGGGGCCGGAGGGGCTGAGGGCTCGCTCGACATGGCCCGATTGTGGCCGTCGCTCGCCGCACATTGACAGTGTTTGCGCCAGATCAAGGCAGGCACGGCGAGATGCGGCATCACCGCACGGCTCGGTGAGAATCGCACCCCAGCCCGCCTCATCAACCTGCCCCACGAGACGAACGCCATGCCGACATTGACCTGGTCCGACGAACTCGCCTTGGCCCACACGCAGATGGACGCGACGCACGAAGAATTCGTCGCGTTGCTGGGGGCGGCCGAAGCGGCACTGGCCCAGTCCCACCTGGCCGGCCTGGAGGCCTTCCAGGCACTGGTCGACCACACCGACGGGCACTTCTCGCAAGAAGACCGCTGGATGGCCGCCACCGGCTTCTCGCCCGAGAACTGCCACACGTTCCAGCACACCCAGGTGCTGGGGCTGATGCGGGAAGTGGCTCGCGTCGCCCGCGAAGGCGCCGACTTCGGCCCCCTGGAGCGCCTGCTGCCCGAGTTGGCCGCCTGGTTCCCGATCCACGCACAGTCGATGGATGCGGCCCTGGCCGCGCATCTGCAGAACGTGGGCTACGACACCGCCACCGGCGCCATCGCCCGGCCCCCGGTGTCCCAGGGCATGACGGGCTGCGGTGGCGCGAGTTGCTCACCCGCATCGGCCCCGGCCCCCGCCGAAACCGCCACCTCGGTCTGACGGGGAAGGCGGCGCGCCCTGCGCCGGCACCACCGCCGCGGGCTGGCACCACCACCGCCGCGGGCTGGCAAGATGCGGTCGGATGCAGACCCCCTCGCCGCCCGCCAGCGAAGCCGCTTCCGCCACAGCGCTGATCGAATCACTCGCCACGCGCCTGCCGCCGCCGGACCAGCGATGCGTGATGCATTCGGAACTGGGCTCACCCGATCCGGCCGACCTGCAAAGGCTGCTGAGCCAGGATCAGCCGGTGATCGCGAACTACACCCACTTCTGGCTTCAGGGGTTGGAGCGCCACGGTGATTTCTTCGTCACCTGGATGTACGGTGCGCTGGCAGGCCTGCTGGGCCTGATGATCATCGGCGGCATGCTGGGGCTGGTCGGTGGTGGCAGTGCCGGCGAAGCCATCGGCCTGTTCGGCCTCAGCGGGCTGGTGGGCCTGGGTGTCGCCCTCCGATACGCCCAAGCGCTACCGCCGATGAAGGAGCACAACCTCTTGCTGCTCGATGGCGCTTCACGGACCTGGATCTATGCCTGTGCGGTGCGCAACGATCAGCCCACCGAGACCCTGGTGCAGGTGCCCTTCGATCGGCTGGCGGTGACCATCCACTGGGGCCAGATCGCCGACCATTCGCCCTCCTTTCTGTCCGTCATCCTGGGGGCGCAATCCCGCCCCGGCGAGGCCGCACACAAGGGCCCCGGCCTGACGCTGGCCACCGTTGATCACAGCTACCCGGCCCCGCTTCCCGCCGCACTGGAGCAAAAGGCCAAGAGCCTGGCATTGGTGCTCGGTGCCCAGTACCTGGGGCTGCAGCCATGGGAGGACTGAGGCCCGATCGAGTCGCCAAGTCCAGTGAAACGGAGAAATCGGAAGTTCGTGGACACCTGCCGGCGATGCAATCAAGGCACCAAGCGCAGCCGGGTTGGACACCCGGCGAGCACTGGCAACGCCGAGTGCGCCGCCGGCAGGTGCCCACCCTGTGGGCCGGTGCTTGGCAGGGCGCGCCGCGGCGTTGCGACCCTTGCCCAGGCGTACAGCCTGAGCTGCGCTCCGCGCCATGCTGCGCGCCCTGCCAAACACCGGCGAACATCCGATTTCTCCGTTTCACTGGACAACGCTCTACAGTGCGTGGCGTGACGACACCCAGCTCGCCCCAGCCCAGCCTGCCACCGACCGGCGACCTTCGCCTGCCATCGCTCGATGCGCTGCGGGGCTTCGAAGCGGCGGCCCGACTGGGCACCTTCGAGCGCGCGGCCGATGAGCTGGCCATCACGGCCAGCGCGGTGGGCAAGCGCATCGCCGCGCTGGAAGAGCTGCTGGGCGTCGCGCTGTTTCAACGGGGCGCCAAGACACTCACCCTGTCCGCCGTGGGCAAGGAGTACCTGGTGCAGGTGCGCAGCGCATTGGCGCTGCTCGCCTCGATGCCGCTGCACCAACGCGCCGAACAGCGCAAGCAGAAGCTGCGGCTGAGCGCGCCACCCACCTTCGCCCGGCAGGTGCTGGTGCCCGCGCTGCCGGAGTTCGCCGAGCGCCACCCAAGCATCGAGCTGGAGGTGGTGCTGTCGGTCCCCTTTCTCGATCTGGCCGGTGCCGACGCCGAAGTGGCCGTGCGACACGGGCCGATCGATGCCGACACGCCGCCGCCACTGTGGCGTGACCACCTGGTGCCGCTGGCCAGCCTGGCGCTGTTGGAGGGCGAAGCCCTCCGTGGCCCGGCCGATCTCGCCCGGCTGCCACTGCTGCGAACCCCGGTCGACCCGTGGCTGCCCTGGTTTCGCGCCCAGGGGCTCGACTGGCCCGAGCCCGACGCGGGCCCTCGCCTGGTCGACCTCGGCCTGGTGCTCGAGGCGGCGCGCTGTGGCCAGGGCGTGGTGTTGGCCCGCCCTGCGCTGGCGCGCCAGTGGCTGCACAGCGGTGAGCTTCGGCCGGTCTTCGGGCCGGGCCAGACGCCGATGGTGCCCAGCGACACCGCCTACCACTTGACCCACACCCCCACGCCCAGCCCGGCCGCCGAAGCACTGGACGCGTGGTTGCGTGATCTGGGCGCCCGCGTGGCAGCCGAGGGGCTGGCCTTGGTTTCCGCCACGGCCTGAATTTCTTTCCGCCCAGCGCGGCGTGCCCGCCGCTAGCATCCAGGCCGAACCACACACAGCGCCCGGAGACAGCGGATGAGCGTCATCACCACCATCGAAGACCTGCGCGTACTCGCCCAGCGGCGCGTGCCCCGCATGTTCTACGACTATGCCGACTCGGGCTCGTGGACCGAGAGCACCTACCGCGCCAACGAGGCCGATTTCGGCAAGATCAAGCTGCGGCAGCGGGTCGCCGTGAACATGGAAGGCCGCTCCACCGCCACGACGATGGTCGGCCAGCGCGTGGCGATGCCGGTGGCCATCGCGCCCACCGGGCTCACCGGCATGCAGCATGCCGATGGCGAGATGCTGGCAGCGCGCGCGGCTGAAAAGTTCGGCGTGCCCTTCACCTTGTCGACGATGAGCATCTGCTCGATCGAAGACGTGGCCGCGGCCACCACTGCGCCGTTCTGGTTCCAGCTCTATGTGATGCGCGACCGCGACTTCATCGAACGGCTGATCGATCGTGCCAAGGCCGCCAAATGCTCGGCGCTGATGTTGACGCTGGACCTGCAGATCCTCGGCCAGCGCCACAAGGACCTTAAAAACGGCCTGTCGGCCCCGCCGAAGCCAACGATCGCCAACCTGATCAACCTCGCCACCAAGCCGCGCTGGTGCCTGGGCATGCTGGGCACCAAGCGCCGCAGCTTCGGCAACATCGTCGGCCATGCCAAGGGTGTGGGCGACCTGTCGTCGCTGAGCGCCTGGACGGCCGAGCAGTTCGACCCGGCGCTGAGCTGGGCCGATGTCGAGTGGATCAAGAAGCGCTGGGGCGGCAAGTTGATCCTCAAGGGCATCATGGACGTGGAGGACGCCCAGCTCGCCGCGAATTCGGGCGCCGATGCGCTCATCGTCAGCAACCATGGCGGCCGCCAGCTCGACGGTGCCCCCTCGTCGATCGAGGCGCTGCCGGCCATCGCCGACGCGGTGGGATCGCAGATCGAGGTGTGGATGGATGGTGGCATCCGCTCGGGCCAGGACGTGCTGAAGGCGCGGGCGCTTGGCGCGCGGGGCACGCTCATCGGCCGCGCGTTTCTCTACGGCCTGGGCGCGATGGGAGAGGCCGGCGTGACCAAGGCGCTGGAGATCATCCACAAGGAGCTCGATCTGACGATGGCCTTTTGCGGCCACACCCAGATCGACAAGGTGGACAAGGGCATCTTGCTGCCGGGCACCACGCCATCGGGCGCTTGAAACGCCGCGGTCTGGCCTACGAGTGTTCGTAGCCAAGACGTGTTGGCGCGCCGTCGCGGCGATCACTTTTGGGGGCGCTTGGCGCTCCCATCCGGGGCGGCGCGCACCGGGCCGGTGAAGCAGCAGCCACTTCGTGCACCGGCCGGCCTGCGCACGGGTGGCCGATGCCACGAACAACAGGGATTGCCCTGCCAGTTTTCGGCCTCGACACACAGGTGCGCTGCGTATACTTTCGCCGCCCCGCGGGAGCGGGGTTATGCGCCGTCCAAGGAACCCCATGAAAACCCGCACTGCCGCTTGTCTGATTGCCGCTCCCCTGCTCGCCTTGTCGATGGCTGCCCACGCAGCCGAGCCGGTCTACATCACGCTGGACCACTCGACCGAAGGCGTGCTCGACAAAGCCACTGCCCAGGCCGTCTGGGCCGAGAGCCTGGCTGGCAAGACCGAAAAGCTCAACAAGCTCTACCCCGTCAAGCGCTGGGGCTTCGTCAGTGAGGTCGAAGGCGGCTTCACGGCGTCCAAAGTCTGCGTCATCACGGCCCGCGTGATGATGATGCCGGCCACGGTGGCGAAGTCGCTGGTGTTCAAGCCCAGCAAGACCGCCACCGCCTTCGACGCGCTGCCGAACGCCACGCGCGAGCAGTGCCAGGATCTGGCCAAGACGAAGATGAAGGAAGCCATCCAGGGCGTGCTGTCCAGCCTGTCGAACTGACGGGCCCAGTGGGGCGTTGGCACCTTCGGCGCCGCGCCCCGCGAACCGCCCATCGAACTCGGCGCCCCGTCAGGCGACGAAGGCCCAAATGGCCACGAAGGCCATCGCGGTGGTGAGCGCCACAAAGTACGAGAAGCCGAGTGTCAGCACGCGCAAGGTGCTCGCCCACCACCGGCCGCCATAAACCACCTGCAAGGCGATCACCGAATAGATCGGTATCGCCACCAGCGCCACGTTGCCCAACCAGGGCACGCCGCTGATCTTCACCAGCACCATCGCGAAGATGAAGGCATGCAGGTGCAACGCGAACACCAGGTGTTCGGACCACCTCATGCGCCGGTTGAAGTAGATGATCTTCAGAAAGAACGCATAGAGCGGCAGCAGCGCGAACATGGCGCTGCCCCAGTGCGACACGAAGCGCTTGGGCACCTGCTTGAGCTCGCGCTCCATCGCCTTGGCATCCAGCGTGAACCGATCTTCAAGTTGTTTGCACCATGAGGCCGGCAGCCCATTGCAAACGAAGTGGCCGTCCTCCATGCCGGCCTTGATGGCCTCGGTGATCTCGAGGCGCGTGTTGTTGATTTCGTCCGAGCCGTCAAATCGCACGAAGTCCCGCCCCGACTCGGGCTGCATGGCACCCGACCATTGCAACGCCAAGAGGGCCACCACGCTGATCGTCAGGTACAACCGCAGCGGCAACACATAGCGGCGCTTGCGGCCGCTGAGGTATTCGCGCGTCAAGCGCCCGGGCCGGAACAGCAACAGCAGCAAGGTGCGCCACAGCGCACCTTCCATCGAGATGTAGCTGCCGCCAAACTGCTGCGCGAATTCGAGCAGAGTCGGTGGCTTCAGGTTCGTTTCCTGGCCGCAGTGCCCGCAGTAGTTGGGCCTGGGCTGGGGCCACACCGTGCCGCAATTGCGGCACCGCTCCGGCGTCTCGATCGGCTCGATCGGCTCGATCGGCTCGACCGCAGGCGCCAGTTCGGCACCGGGCCCGAGGGTGGCGGGCAGCCCGGAGGCCGATGCAGGGTTGAGAACAGGCAAGGTCTTGTCCACGGCGGCGTGGATTATTGCCGCGCCTGCGGCCACCGGCGTCGGCCGGGCGCTGTCGCCGCAGAAATGCCACGACAAGGCCACGCTTTTCGGGCTCAAGTCCGCGTACGTGGGCAGGCACCATGGGCGCCGACATGGCTGACTCTGCCCAAGACCGCACCTTACCCGCCTCAGAGCGGAAGAAGGGCAAGGCCCGCGAGGAAGGGCAGATACCCCGATCGCGGGATCTGTCGCACTTCGCGGCATTGGCCATGGGTGGCGCGCTGATGATGACGTCGGCGCGGCCCCTGTCGGGCTGGATGCAGGAGTTGCTCACCGCCGGCCTGCGCTTCAATCACGAGACCATTGCCGATCCGGCCTCGATGGGCGAGTACTTCTGGTCGCTCGGCCTCAAGGGCATGCTGGTCATCGTGCCCATGGGCATGCTGATGGCTGCCGTCGCCATCCTGGCCGCGGTGCTGGGCGGTGGCTGGAATGTCAGCTTCAAGGCGATGCACCCCAGCCTCAGCCGCTTCAATCCGATCGCCGGCATCGGCCGGCTGTTCTCCAAACAGCATCTGCTCGACCTGCTCAAGACCATCGTGCTCGCCACGGTGGTGGGCGTGGTCGGCGGCGTGTACCTCAAGTCCCAGTGGCAGGGCCTCACCCAGCTGCTGGCGATGCCGCTGCCCGAAGGCATCGCCACGCTGTCTCAAACCATCGCCGGCGGCTTCGGCCTGATGCTGCTGGTGGTGGGGGGCTGGGCGCTGATCGATGTGCCGCTGCAACGTCACCTCTGGCTCGAACGCCTGAAGATGACGCACGAGGAGGTGAAGCAGGAGCACAAGGACGCGGAGGGTAACGTCGAGGTCAAGGGCAAGATCAAGGCGCGCATGCGCGAGATGGCACGCAAGCGCATGCTGGCCGCGGTGCCCCAAGCCGACCTGGTGGTGATGAACCCGACCCACTACGCCGTCGCCCTGAAGTACGACGACACCAAGATGGGCGCCCCACGGGTGATCGCCAAGGGCACCGACCTGCTGGCGCTGAAGATCCGCGACATTGCGCGCGATTCGAAGGTGCCGGTGCTGCAGGCGCCACCGCTCGCGCGGGCGCTGTACGCGCACTGCGAGCTCGACCAGGAGGTTCCCGCCTCGCTGTTCGCTGCCGTCGCGCAGGTGCTGGCGTGGGTGTACGCGCTGCGGCGCACGCCAAATGCCGCGATCGCTCAGCCCGATGTGAGCGTGCCCGACGAGTTGGACCCGCACTCGCCGTCGTTCCACGGCAAGAACCGGCCGGCCCACTGACGCCCCCTGGCGGGCGGCCCCCCCGACGGCTTGCGGCGCGACCTCACGCCCACCCACCCGGCTGCGAATTCGATCTCGGCGTGACGTGATTCACGCCGGAACCTGAGCCGCACCGACGCGCCCGCCGCCGAACCGCAAGCCACACCAGTGAAGCGCCCGTTTTCCGCCGCTTTTCCGGCTCAGGTTTTCGAGGCGCATGGGCAACATGCCATCTCACGAGGCCACCGCCCGACACGCTGTATTTCCCAAGCCCGATGAACGCCATTCAACAGCAACTGCAAGCCTTGTTCGGCGAGAACGCCGCGATGGTCAAGGCACTGATGGCCCCCGTGTTCATCGTGATGGTCCTCGCGATGATGGTGCTGCCGCTGCCGCCCTTCGCGCTGGACCTGTTGTTCACCTTCAACATCGCGATGTCGCTGATGGTCATGCTGGTCGCAGCCAACATGATCAAGCCACTGGACTTCGCGGCCTTCCCCACGGTGTTGCTGGTCACCACGCTGCTGCGCCTGTCGCTGAACGTGGCGTCCACGCGCGTGGTGCTGATCGAAGGGCACACCGGCCCCGGCGCCGCCGGCAAGGTGATCGAGGCCTTCGGCCACTTCCTGATTGGCGGCAACTTTGCCGTCGGCTTGATCGTTTTCGCGATCCTGGTGGTGATCAACTTCATTGTGATCACCAAGGGTGCCGAGCGCATCGCCGAAGTCGGCGCACGATTCACCTTGGATGCGATGCCCGGCAAGCAGATGGCGATCGACGCCGATCTGAATGCCGGCCTCATCGACGAATCCGAAGCCAAGCGCCGCCGCGCCGAAGTCGGCGAGGAAGCCGACTTCTTCGGCTCGATGGACGGTGCCTCGAAGTTCGTTCGCGGCGACGCGGTGGCCGGCATGCTGATCCTGCTGATCAACGTGGTCGGCGGCTTCATCATCGGCGTGGCACAACACAACCTGTCGGCCTCGGACGCCGCCAGCACCTACATCCTGCTGGCGGTTGGCGACGCGTTGGTCGCCCAGATTCCCGGCCTGTTGATTTCGGTGGCCGCGGCGATGGTGGTGTCGCGTGTCGGCTCTGAACATGACATCGGCAGCCAGATCCGTTCGCAGGTGTTCAACTCACCGCGGGCCCTGGGCCTCACCGCCGGCATCATCGGCCTGCTGGGCCTGGTACCGGGCATGCCGCACGTCGTGTTCCTGCTGATGTCGGGCTTGATCGGCTACTACGCCTGGTGGCTCAACAAGCGCGCCAAGACCGAAGCCAGCCAGCCGAAGGTCGATCAAGCCCAAGCCGCACCGGCAGCCAATGCCGAAGCCACCTGGGACGACCTGCAACCGGTGGACACGCTGGGCCTCGAAGTGGGTTACCGCCTGATCGCGCTGGTCGACAAGGAGCGCAAGGGCGATCTGCTGGCGCGCATCAAGGGCATCCGCAAGAAGTTCGCGCAGGAAGTGGGCTTCCTGCCGCCGTCCGTCCACATCCGCGACAACCTCGACCTCAAGCCGAGCATGTACCGCGTGACGCTGCGCGGCGCCGTGGTGGGCGAAGGCGAGGCCTTCCCCGGCATGCACCTGGCCATCAACCCGGGCGGATCGGTGCCCCAGCTGCCGGGCACCAAGACCATCGACCCCGCCTTCGGGCTGCCCGCCGTGTGGATCGAAGAACGCCAGCGCGAGCAGGCCCAAATGAGCGGCTATACGGTGGTTGATTGCTCGACCGTCGTGGCCACGCACCTCTCACACTTGATGCAAGTGAATGCCGCCAAGTTGTTGGGCCGAGTCGAGACCCAGGCGCTGGTCGAGCATGTGACGAAACTGGCTCCGAAGCTCATTGAAGACGTGGTCCCCAAGATGGTTGGCATCGCAACGTTCCAGAAAGTCCTGCAGCTGCTGCTGGACGAAGGCGTGCACATCCGCGACTACCGTTCGATCATCGAATGCCTGGCCGAGCATGCTGCGATGGTGAGCGACCCGGGCGAGCTGGCCCGCCGCATCCGCATCCATCTGGCGCCGGCCATCGTCCAGCAGATCTACGGCCCAGCCAAGGAGCTGGACGTCATCGCGCTGGAACCCGAACTCGAACGCATGGTGAACCAGGCACTGAACTCGCCGCACGGCGCGGTGCTGGACCCCGGCGTGGCCGAAGCGCTGACGAAGCAGGCCGCCGACAGCGTGCGCAAGCAAGAGAACCTCGGCGTTCCGGCCTGCCTGCTCGTGCCCGATCCCCTGCGTGCTCCGCTGGCCCGGTTGTTGAAGCGCGCCGCCCCTCGCCTGAAGGTGCTGGCGCACAGCGAGATTCCTGAGACCCATTCGATCCGGATCGGCTCGATCATCGGAGGTACTGCATGACCACCTACCGCATTTGCGCGCGACCCACCCGTGGGTTCGCCGCTGGCCTTGATTCGGACCGGCAGGAGGCTGCATGAACGTCAAGCGTTTCACCGCCCGCACCTCCCGCGAGGCATTCGCCCTGGTGCGCCAGGCGTTCGGCGAAGACGCCGTCGTGCTGTCGACCAAGCCTTCGCCCGAAGGTGTCGAGGTGCTGGCCATGGCCCCCGATTCGATGGACCAGATCGAGAAGGTGGCCGACACCGCCCCGACGGTGAGCGCCCCACGCGCCGCCGGCCGGCAGGCCGCCCCTTCGGGCCGCGAAAGCCTGGCCGCTCGCGTCGAGCGCCAGAACGCCCAGCCCGCCGCCACTGGCAGCCGGCGCATCGCGCCTGAGGTGCAGCAGGACGTTGAGCAGATGGCGATGAGCACGCTGTCGTTCCAGGACTATGTGCGCGAGCGCATGCTCAAGCGCCGCCAGGCAGCCCTCGGCCAAGACGACATCGGCAGCCCCGCCGTACCGGCCGACTACCAGCCGACCCCGTCACGGCCGGCCAGCCGCGCCACGGCGCCGGAAGCCTCGGCACGCCGCCCCGCGGCCCGTGCACCCGAAACCCGCGGCGCCGAATCACGCCTGCAAGAGCGCTACGACGACCCGCGCGAGCCCCTGGCCGAGCCGCGCGACTTCGCGGTGCCTGCGTTGTCCACGGTGCCGTCGCACGATGAGGTGAACACCCGTCGCGACCAGCAGGACATGATGAACGAGCTGCGCTCGATGAAGGGCCTCATCGAAGAGCGCTTCGGCGCCCTGGCCTTCATGGAGAAACTGCAGCGCGAGCCGCGCCAGGCCCTGCTCGCGCAGAAGCTGCTGGACGCGGGCTTCTCGCCCGGCCTGATCCGCAAGCTGGTCGACGCCCTGCCCGCCAGCGCCGCCGACGAGACCGTCTGGGCCACCAACGTGCTGGAGCGCAACCTGCTCGCCGGCGACAGCGAGCCGCCGCTCGAAGAACAAGGCGGCGTGTTCGCGCTGATCGGCTCCACCGGCGTGGGCAAGACCACCTCCACCGCCAAGCTCGCCGCGGCCTTCGCCACCCAATATGGCGCCGCCAACCTCGGCCTGATCACGCTGGACGCCTACCGCGTCGGCGCGCACGAACAACTGCGCACCTACGGCCGCATCCTCGGCGTGCCGGTGCACACCGCCCACGACCGGGCGTCGTTGGAAGACCTGCTGGAGCTGCTGTCCGGCAAGAAGATGGTGCTGATCGACACCGCCGGCATGGCCCAGCGCGACAGCCGCACCCGCGAGCTGCTGGACATGCTGAGCCACCGCTCGATCCAGCGTCTGCTGGTGGTCGACGCCTCGGCCCAGGGCGAGACGATCGACGAAGTCATCACCAACTGGCGCGCCGCCCAATGCAAGGGTGTGGTGCTGTCGAAGATCGACGAGGCGGTGAAGCTCGCCCCGGCGCTGGACGCGCTGATCCGCCACAAGCTGAAGGTGCTGGGCGTGGCCAACGGCCAGCGCGTGCCCGAAGACTGGCATCGCCTGTCGGCCAATGCACTGGTGCAGCGTGCAATGCGCGCGCCCACGCACTCGGCCTGGAAGCTCGAGGCCGAAGACGTGCAGCTGGTGTTCTCGTCATCGCAGCGCGGCGGCGGTCGCTCGGGCGCCTCGCTTCGGATCTGAGCCGGAAGACCTCGATGCGTTCGACCTACCCCACCTACGAAGACGCCTCCACGCCGGCCGACCAGGCCGACGGCCTGCGCCGGCTGTTCGCATCGGGCCGTCGCCAGCGCCTGGTGCCGGTCGCGTTCAACGCCCATGTCGATTGCACGCCGATCCTGCTGGAGCGGCTGGCCGGCGCGTTCACCGAGCTCGGAGCGCACACGCTGGTCGTCGATGCGGCGGACAGTGCACCGCGCGCCAATGCGATGGCCGAGGTGGATCTCGCAGCCGCCATCGAAACACTCGGCCCCAACATGAGCTACCTCGCCGCGCGCGGCCTGCCGCTGCGGCACGTGAACAGCCGGGGCTCTTGTGAAGCCTGGCTGAACGCGGTCGAACAGGCCGCCCCGCAAGCCGATGTGGTGCTGCTGCATGCCAACGCCAGAGACCTGGTTCGGCTGCTGGGCCGGCGCGAGGTGCGCACCGTGCTCACCACCACGCTCGACCCGGCCAGCCTCACCGACGCCTACACCTCGATGAAGCTGCTGGCGCAGCGCTCGGGGCTGATGACCTTCGATCTGCTCACCGGCATGGCCGGGGCGCCGCGCGCCGCCCAACGCATCGCCGAGCGCCTGGCGGACACGGCCGACAGCTTCCTCGGCACGGTCGTGCGCGAGGCCGTCTGGCTCGACAAGCGCGAGCCCGCCACCTCACCCGCCACGCCGGCCCTCGCCCGCCTGGCAGCCAACCAGTTGCTCGATCCCGAAGCGCCGGACACCGGCTTCGGCCTCGCCCCGCTGACCCTCGGATCGGCGGGTGCGCACGATCCGCAAGCCTTCTGATTGACACGTTCCCTCGGAGACCGCCCATGTACACCGCCAACGGCCGCCCAGACGCCAACGCGATGCTCAAGCAGTACAGCCCGCTGGTGCGGCGACTTGCGCACCAGATGATCGCCAAGCTCCCCGCGAACGTCGAGATCGACGACCTGATCCAGGTCGGGATGATCGGCCTGCACGACGCGCTCGGCCGCTTCGACACCGAGCAGGGCGTGCAGTTCGAGACCTTCGCCACCCAACGCATCCGAGGTGCCATGCTCGACGAGCTGCGCGGCAGCGACTGGATGAGCCGCGGCAACCGGCGCCAGCAGCGCGAGATCGAAGCGGCCGTGCACAAGCTCGAACAGATCTACGGCCGCGCGCCGCAGGAAAGCGAGATCGCCAAGGAAATGGGCGTCTCGCTCACCGAATACCAGGACACGCTGACCAAGGTGCGCGGCACGCAGCTGGTGTACCTGGAAGACATGGTGGGCGACGAAGGGGGCGACGAGTTCCTGGACCGCCACGTGGCCAACGAAGAGGCCAATCCGCTGGCCCAGCTGCAAGACCACCGGATGCGCGAGGCGCTGGTCGATGCCATCAAGAAACTGCCTGAACGCGAGCAGTACGTGATGAGCATGTACTACGAGCACGACATGAACCTCAAGGAGATCGCCGCCGTGCTGGGCGTGACCGAGTCTCGGGTGTGCCAGCTGCACAGCCAGTCGATCGCACGGCTGCGGGTGAAGTTGCGGGAGTGGTGATGATTGGCGCCAAGAGCCGCTGTCCGTCATCGGCACTTCGCCTGAAATGAAAGACGCCTCCCGAGGGAGGCGTTTTCGTTGGCGCGTGGATGAACCCTAGCGCGGCGTCAGCACAAAGGCTGTCCGCAGGAAGGGTTCCCGGTAGCCTGTGACCAGGATCTGCCCGTTGTCTAGGATGTCGTTGGCGGACTCGAATTCGAACGAGCCGGCAAGCCCGCATGCATTGCCAACCAGGCCGGTCAGCTTCAGCGGCTGTTGGTGCAAGCCCGTCCAGAGCACCGCCGCGGTCCCCGCACTCGTTGACATGCTGCCGACAATCGATCCGCTTTCGTTGATGTGCAAGGCGACGCTCTCGCCAGCATCGGCATCCACGCTCAGCATGACAGGTTTGTCGTTCAGCCAGGCCACGGCCTGCCCATTGCGCTGTCCGACGACCGTGCCGGCGCGATTGACGCCCCTGGCCACCGACCCGTCGAGCTCGGTGATGCGTCCCTTGGCGTCCCAGCGAACGGCGACATCAGAGCCTTCACCCAGCACCCGGATGCTGCTGCCGACGACGACGTTGTCGTCGTTGATGAACAGAGCGGTGGACGGTGTCTGGCCCTGCCCCGTCAGGGAGCCCAGCGAAGGCAGGTTGACGGCCTTTCCATCGCGCCAAAGGACGGCGTAGGTCATGCCATCAATGAAGTTCCAGCCGACGATGCGACCCTTGTTGTTGATCGACATAGCCTCGCCAGTCCGCCAGTCACCGCTGGTCAGCATGGGCAGCTGCGTCGAGGACCCGGCCTGCCACAGGTAAGGCTTGCGTTCACCGTCACATTGATCGCATTGGGGGCTGGCGGCACCAACGACCTGGCCGCGGTCATTCAGGTCCCAGGCCTGCGAGCTGGCCATGCCTTCGATATCGGCGGCCAGGTTCTTCGGCGCCCGGTCATGCTGCTTCCACAGTGCCGCAGCATCGCCGGAGAAGCCCTTGATCGGGAATGTGGCCTGTCCGGCGACATGGCCCTTGTTGTTCATCGCCCAAGCGGCCGAACGCGGTTCGCTGCCCTTGGCCGGCAGCGCTTCGCAGTCGTAGACCACCGCGTGTACTGGTGCCGCGAAGATGGTCAACAAACCGACCGCCGTCCAGGCGCGTGCACTCATCAATAGGCTCAAAGTTTCTATCCCTCGATCATTTTTGTGAGCTTGAAAGTGTAGCTGCATGACCCTGACGAGAATCGCCTGCGCACCAGGCGTCGCCGAATCGCAGGTTTGACGACGACTCCTTCGCGGGCACCGTCGAGGAGATCGCCGCTGTGCTGGGCGTGAGCGAGTCTCGGGTGTGCCAGCTGCACAGCCAGTCGATCGCACGGCTGCGGGTGAAGTTGCGGGAGTGGTGAACCCCCGCATGGCCGCGCCTCAAACCATGTAGTGCCCATCCTGAGGCATCCACCATGCCTCTGGCGACCCACGGTGGCCGCCGTCCGCACCCATCCAGGCAGCCATGGCCAGATCGATGGCCTGATGGCTCGCCATGGCCGGCGCAGGCTCCCACGGCGCGAGCTGCTCCGCCGTCGACGTGCCGCTGGTTTGGAGTTGATCGGCCGTCCACTGCGAGAACACCGAATCTGAAATGACGGCAACCAAGCGAAGCTCGCCGGCATCGAGCGCCTCGTTGCCGTCGTCGACGGCGTCGCTGCCCACGTAAAGGTAGACCTCGCCCGACGAACCGCTGGCGCCGTTGTGCACCAGCACGGCTTGCCCCTTTTGCGCCTCGAACCGGCTGCCGGCCAGCAAGGCTGCCACATCGTCGGTGCTCGGCGGGTGGTCGAAGATGGCCTCGAAACTCAGCACGTTCTGGCCGCTGGTCTGCACCGGGCCCGTCAGCGGATCGAAGTCGTCGCCCGCGTTGGGCTGGCCGTCGATCACGGTCGCGCCTTCGGCCCCGAAGAACAGGCTCAGGTCGATCACGTCATGGTTGTTCGCCGCCCGGGTGCTGAAGTCGTGGACGTGGTCCACGCCGTCGATGGCGGCGCCACTGAAGACGAACACGTCGTTGTCAGGCTCGTGGCCGACCCACACGCCATTGAATCCATCGCCGTACAGATCGTCGTCGCCCGCGCCACCCGCCAAGGTGTCGTTGCCACGGTGGCCCATCAGGTGGTCGCGTCCCGCGCCACCCAGGATCAGGTCTCGGCCATCGCCACCCACGAGCCCGGCGCCATACACGCGAACCCCATGGACCACCGCCGACACGCCAATGTCATCGTCGCCCTCGCCACCCACCAAGGTGTCGCTGCCACTGCCACCAAAGAGCGCGTCGCGGCCGCCATCGCCATGCAGCACATCGGCGCCAGAGAAGCCGAGCAGCGTGTCTTGCCCAGCACCGCCGGACAGGCTGTCCGCGCCGCTGAGCAAGCCGTCCAGCAGATCGTTACCCGAGCCGCCAGCCAGGGTGTCGTTGCCATCTGCCCCCTGAAGCGTGTCGTTGAGACTGCCGCCGACGAGATCGCGCACCACGAAGTCACCATTCGGGTCGTAGCCACCAGCGATGTTCTCAACCGTCAGGGCGGCAGCGTCGACGCCGCGCAGTTCCAGCTCCACGTAGCGGTCGCCATCACCGGGATACTGGCTGATCAACAGCACCCCATCGCTGGTCGCCTGGAAGCTCAGTCGGCCATCGAGGAACGGGTTGCTGTCGAGGCGCTCTCCGTTGAGCCAGTGGACGAGTTGATCCAGGTCGAGTCGGTCGCCGCCCGCACCAGCCACGAAATCCAACACGTGGGGAATGTTGATGGTGTCGCCCGAGAGCGTCGTCGAGGCCGTGAGGACCAGCGTGTCGCGTCCACTGCCGAGGCTCAGGTTGCCATCGGTCATGGCGTTGCTGTGGTCGTCATTGAGCAGCACCACGGTATCGTCTCCGTCGCCTGCATCCAGCGTGATCCTGCCGGCCTGCACTTCGATTCGGTCGTTGCCCAGGCCCCCGACGATCGTGCTGTAGTCGCTGCTGGAGACCCAGCCATCCGCCTTGTAGCGAATCAGGTCATCACCGGCGCCGCCATCCAGCAGGTTGCGCGAATCGCGGAAACCGCGTGCCTCGATCACGTCATTGCCGTCGCCGCCTCGCAAGGTGGCTTGAGCCGCCGTACCGAAAATCTTGAGCAGGTCGGCCCCCTGGCCGCCGATCAGCGTGTCGCCGGCTCCGTCACCCTGCAAGGTGTCGTTGCCCCGGCCCCCGTCGACCCAGTCGTTGCCCCGGCCCGTGGCGATGTAGTCGTCGCCACCTCTTCCGTAGACGATGTCGTTGCCGTGCGTGGTGTGCAGGTCCGCGTCGGGGTCGGGCTTGATGACATCGTCGGCGGCGGTGCCGATGACCCGATGGCTCGCGAGAAGTACCGATTCCGCCGGGCCGCCCAGCCCCCCGGCAGCCGGTGTGCCGGACGCAGCCGGGCGCCGGTCGGCGCTCTCCTGGAAGCCCGATCCGCCGGGCCCGGCGTACCAGGGCTCTTCGTCGCGAAGGGGCAAGCGATGGGAGGACGGCTTGGTGGACATTCGGGCTCCTTTTCCGCTGATTGTGTCGAATCGATACCGAAGGCGACGACCTTCGATGTTCAACATGGATCAGCAAGCCGCCCCCAGCCCGAAATGGCGGGCGCAGAATCGGCCGCTCGCATCGGCGCCGGGGCGCCGCCATCTTCGCGCCCATCCAGGAGGAGCATCCATGGCCATGAGCCCATCGAACGGGAAATTCCATCTTCTGGCCCTTGCCGCGCTGGCCGTCATCGGCAGCACGGCCTGGGCAGGGCAGATCAACGGCGACCTCGCCGCTGCCGCGCGCCGCGATGGCCGCGCCGAAGCACTGATCGTGCTCAAAGACCAGCGCACGCCGGCCGTCGCCGAACTGCCCGCAGGCGCCGACTACAAGGCCCGCCGGCGCGCACTGGTGCGCGCCCTGATGGACCGCGCCGACACCCAGCAAGGCGGCCTGCGCGCCTGGATGGACGCCCGCGGCATCGAGTACCAGGCGTTCTGGATCGCCAACATGGTGTACGCCAAGTTGTCGGCCGACGACATCGCGGCGCTGGCCGCTCGCAATGAAGTCAGCCGCATCGAGCCCAACCCCTCGATCGCGGTGAAGCTGCCGAAGCGCGAGCCGGTCGCTGCGCCGCAAGCCGAGGGCGTGACCGCCGTCGCCTGGGGTGTGGACAAGATCAACGCCCCCAAGGTCTGGGCCGAGGGCTTCAACGGCCAGGGCGTCGTGATCGCCGGCGAAGACACCGGCTACCGCTGGGACCACCCCGCTCTGAAGCCGCAATACCGTGGCTGGAACGGCAGCACCGCCGACCACAACTACAACTGGCACGACGCCATCCACAGCGCCAACAGCAGCTGCCCCGCCAACTCGCCGCAGCCCTGCGACGACAACGGCCACGGCACGCACACCGCTGGCACCTTCGCGGGTGACGACAAGTCCACCCACCAGATCGGCGTGGCGCCGGGCGCCAAGTGGATCGGCTGCCGCAACATGAACGCCGGCAACGGCACGCCCGCCACCTACATCGAATGCATGCAGTGGATGCTGGCGCCGACCGACCTGCAGGGCAAGAACCCGGACCCCGACAAGGCGCCGGACATCATCAACAACTCGTGGGGCTGCACCGACGGTGAAGGCTGCACGGTGGGCACCGAGATCAAGGCCGCGGTGAACAACCTGGTCAAGGGTGGCATCCTCTTCGTCGCTGCTGCCGCCAACGACGGCCCGAACTGCAGCACCATCACCGATCCCCCGGCCATCTACCCGCTGACCTTCACCATCGGCGCCACCGACAGCAGCGACCGCCTGGCCAGCTTCTCCAGCCGCGGCCCGGTGGCCAAGGTCAAGGGTGTGAAGCCCGACGTGTCGGCCCCAGGCGTCAGCGTCAATTCGGCCTACCCGCCCAACACCTACGCCAACCTGAGCGGCACCAGCATGGCGTCGCCCCACGTGGCCGGTGCTGCGGCACTGCTGATGTCGGCCGTGCCCTCGCTGAAGGGCGACCCGGCGGCCGTCGAAAAGCTGTTCCGCAAGACGGCGCAGCAAGATGGCGTGACCGACCCGGTGAACCAGACCTGCGGCGGCACCTCGCCCACCCAATGGCCGAACAACATGGTCGGCTATGGCCGCATCGATGTGTACGCGGCCTACAAGAAGGCCATCGCCAGCCCGCTCGATCTCTCGAACGACGACTGACGAACGCCTGCGCCCGCCCAGGCCCCTGCCATAGGCGGGGCCGAGGCAGGCCCTCCTGCGGGCCGATCAGGTCTGCACGGCGCGGGCGGGCTCCGTCCCCGCGGCGTGGCCTCCACCACGCCGCCCGCCCGGCAACAGGCCGATCTTGGCCAGCCGGGCACGCACGATGTTGCGACTCAGCCCCAGCAGGTGTGCCGTCTGGACCTGGTTCCGGTGGCAGTGGCGGTAGGCCGCGCGAAGCAAGGCCTCTTCAACCCGCTCGTACACCCGCCCCCCATCCTGCTCGAACAGCCCCACCAAGGCGCGCTCCAACGCCGCCTCGGCGGCACCGTCCGCGGCCGTCGCCGACCATGCGGGCCCGGACGGCTCGGGCTGTGGCAGCGAAGACAGTTGCAGGTCTTCCGCGCGGATGACATGGCCGCGGCTGATGATCAGCGCGTGATGGATCGAATTCTCGAGCTCGCGAATGTTGCCAGGCCAGCGGTGGGCCAGCAGTCGCTGCGCAGCGCCCTCGTGCAACTCGGTCGCTTCGAAGCCCATCCGGTGCCGGTACTCCTCGATGAAGTAGCGGGCCAGGGGAATGATGTCGCCCGGTCGGTCGCGCAATGGCGGAATCGTGAGGTGCACCACCCGCAGGCGGTAGAACAGATCCTCGCGAAAGCGCCCGGCCGACACCGCCGCTTCGAGGCCCACGTTGGTGGCCGCCACGATGCGGACATCGATGGGCACCGGCTTGCGTGCCCCCAGGCGAACCACCTCGCGCTCTTGCAGCACGCGAAGCAGCTTCACCTGCAGATTGAGCGGCAGATCGCCAATCTCGTCCAAAAAGAGCGTGCCACCGTCGGCCGCTTCGAACCAGCCCGCCTTCGCGGTGAACGCGCCAGTGAACGCGCCCTTCTCATGACCGAAGAGTTCGCTCTCGATCAAGGATTCCGAGAACGCGCCGCAGTTGACCGCCATGAATGGCGCATCCCGCCGCCCACTCAACGCGTGGATGTGACGCGCGATCAGCTCCTTGCCGGTGCCGGTCTCGCCAATCACCAGCACGTTGGCATCGGTCGGGCCGACCATCTTCACCCGCTCCAGCAACGCCGCGGAGCCGGGGTCTTCAAAGACCTGAGCGGAGGCTCGGATGGAGGTCAATTGCGCACGCCAGGTGGGAAGGGCAAAAACACTCATGAATAGAAGCTCGGAGTCGGCAACTTGTCCATCAACGCGAATTCACCCAGCTCCTTGACCTTGTAGTCGACCGGATCATGCAGGGTGTGGGTTCGCAGGTTGCGCCAGTGGCGATCCAGCCTCAGCGCAGCATGGGTGGATCTGGCGCCGGTCACCTCGAACATCCGGCTGCAGATCTCCAGGCCCACTCGCGAAGCAGCCACTTTGGCCACGGCCGACTGGATGGCCAACGCCCCCCGCTGGCGCTCCCCGAGCGCATCGCCTTCGCTCCAGGCCTCGTCCAGCAAGTCGGCGGCCCGTTGGGCCAGGGTTCTGGCGCTCTCCAGGCCGATGAGGAACTCACCGAAGTGGGCGAGCACGTAAGGATCCTCTTCGATGCGGGCCACGCCGGATGTATGCCACGGGCGCGTCTCATTCAGCGCGTAGCGCCTCGCCTCGTCGAAAGCGCCCTCCGCGATGCCCACGTAAATGTGGGTCAGGATGTTCTGGGCGATCAAGGGCCTGAGGCATGCACGCGGCGTGCTCAGGGGCCCCGGATCGCTGAGGATCTCTGCCTCATCGACGCGCACCCGCTCGAAGGTCACGCTGCCACTGTCGGTCTGGCGCTGACCCATGTTGTCCCAGTCATGCGAGAGGCTGATGCCGCTTCGCGCCGTGGGCAGGGCCGCCACCACGATGCCTTCCTGACCCGGCTCGTGGGCCGACGCCACCAGCATCTCCGAATCGATCGCCCCGGAGCAGAAGCTCTTTCGGCCCGAGAACTCGCGCCAACCCTCACATCGGCGACACACCGTCCGGCGATCGAGCGGGTTCAAGGCATTGCCCCAGAACCATTGCCGGCGCGCGGTGTTCTCGTACCAGGGCTCCCACTGGCGGCGATGGCCGAACAGCCGCACCGTCGCCAGCATCAGGTGCTGGAACCCGAACAGGTGGGCCAGCGAACTGTCGACCTGCGCGAACGCGCGGACGACCTCGAGGGTGGCACGCCAGGTGGCACCGAGACCCCCGTACTGGCTCGGGATGATCATGGCCAGCAGACCGCTTTCACGCAGGCGATCGCGCTCGGCCTTGGGCGTACCGCCCGCATGGTCGCGCTCGGCCGCCGTGGCGGCAAAGAACGCCATCAGATCACCGACCGTATCGCTGTAGGGCACAGGGTTCACATCCCACCTTCTGCTACGGCAAGAACGACGCGCCTCGGTGTGGTGGTGAGACGCCGTTCACTACCAACCACCATGATGCCCATGCAGCAGCAGACTGCATGCGCCGTTTGCGACTAACGATCTCCATCGACGGCGTGCTGCTGCTGCAGCAACAACATTGGTGCTCAGCTGCTGCCCAGGCAGCAGCAATCGCCGCGGCCCGGTCAGTGCTGCTTCGTCGCATGCCGAACAAGACTGCGCGGCAGGCGGGAAGCGGGAGCCCAGAGGTGTGAGGCGGGCGGTGTGCCAGCCAAGGGGCACGGTTCGTGCGGAAGCCAAGAACCATTCGCCCATCAACCCACGAGGCGCTCCGTCCATGATCATCGACCTCCCCGAACAACTCGCCACGCATCAGGAAAACGGCCACCATCCCGACGACGCTCTTGCCGCCTGCCGCGAGGTGACCGCGACCTTGGCCCGAACCGCGGCCGAACGTGACCTCCGCGGCGGAACGCCCAAGGCAGAGCGAGACCTGCTGCGCCGCAGTGGGCTGCTGAAACTGATCATCCCCACGCACCTGGGCGGCCACGGCGCAGACTGGACGCTGACCTTGCGCATCGTGCGCGAGATCGCCGCGGTGGACAGTTCGCTGGCCCATGTCTTCGCGTTCCAACACCTGCTGCTCGCCACCACGCGCCTGTTCGGCACGCCCGATCAATACGAATCGTGGATGGCGCACACCGCGTCTCGCGACTGGTTCTGGGGCAACGCACTGAACCCACTGGACAAGCGAACCCTTCACACGCCTCGGCCCGGCGGGGGGCTGGAGTTCCACGGCCACAAGAGCTTCTGCTCCGGCGCTGTCGACTCGGACATGCTGATCGCCTCCGCCGTGAACGCCGAGGGCCGCATGCTGATCGCTGCGATTCCCACACAGCGGTCGGGCATCACCATCCACGGTGACTGGGACAACATGGGCCAGCGCCAGACAGACAGCGGCAGCGCCACCTTCGATCACGTGCACGTTCGGCAGGAAGAGCTGCTCATCCAGCCCGGCCCTTTCAGCTCGCCCTTCGCGTCGCTGCGTTCTTTGATCGCCCAGCTCATCCTCACCAACATCTATGTGGGCCTGGCCGAGGGGGCCTTGCTGGAGGCGCGCCGATACACCCACGAACATGCCCGGTTGTGGTTTGCTTCCACCGCGCAACGCGTCGAGGAAGACCAGTACGTGCTGGGCCACTATGGCGAGTTCTGGGCAGCGCTGGAAGGCGCCAGGGTGCTCGCCGACAGGGCCGCCGCTCAGCTGGATGCAGCGTGGGCCCAGGGTCTGGCGCTGTCCGCCGAAGAGCGCGGCGACGTTGCCCTCGGCATCGCGACGGCCAAGGTGGCGGCCACACGAACCGGGCTCGAGCTGACATCGAGGATGTTCGAGGTGGCCGGCGCTCGCGCTACCAGCAACGCGCTCCGGCTGGACCGTTTCTGGCGGAACCTGAGAACCCACACGCTGCACGATCCACTCGACTACAAGCTGCGTGAACTGGGCGATTGGGCACTCAACGACAAGCGCCCCCAGCCCACCTTCTATTCGTGACCGCCGTTCAGCAGCGCTGCGTATGCGGTGTTGCTGCAGCAACAGGCCGCCGGCTCAAGGCTCGGTGAATCAGCGCCTTCGGCACATGACCTGCCGCGCACACAGCCCTCGCCTTCGAGGGCAGATCAACAGGCGCATATGCAACTGCGGCGCCACAGCCACCGAATGGCATGCCAGTTGCGATGGAGGGTGCATTGCGCTGCAACCCACGGGGGGTTCGACGAGTTCCTTCGGGCGCATCAACGGCGGTCAGCCAGGAGTGAGAGCATGAGCAGGAATCTGAAGGTCGTGGCGGTGGCGGGTGGGCTGCAGAAGCCCAGCCGAACCTTTGCGCTGGTGTCGGCCATTGCCGAAGAGCTGGCTGAATGGATCCCCGTCAACGTCGATCTGCTGGACCTGTCCGACCTGGCTCCGGCCATAGGCTCCGCCGTGCGCCGTGCGGACCTTCCCCCCGCGGTAGAGGCACAACTGCGGGCCATCGAGACGGCTGACCTGCTCGTGGTGGGTACGCCGGTCTACCGTGGCTCGTTCACCGGCCTGTTCAAGCACTTGTTCGATTTGATCGACCACACCGCGTTGATCGACACCCCGGTGTTGCTGGCCGCCAGCGGCGGCAGCCCCCGCCATGCGTTGGTGATCGAACACTCGCTGCGCCCGCTGTTCGCGTTCTTCCAGGCGGTCACGCTTCCGCTCGGCGTCTATGCCACGGACAGCGAGTTCCGTGACTACCGCATCGTCGACGAAGCCCTGGCCGAACGGGTACGCCTGGCAGTGCAGCGCGCACTGCCGCTGATCGAAGCCAGCCGCACCACCCAACCGGCGCTGGCTGCCATCGCCGCCTGATCCCTTCATCACCGAGACGTCCATGACCCAACTCCAAACCTCCGAAAGCCAGGGCGCCCTGCACTTTGCGTACTGGGTTCCCAATGTCAGCGGCGGCCTTGTGGTGTCGACCATCGAGCAGCGCACACATTGGGGCCTGGACTACAACGTTCGACTCGCGCAAGCGGCAGAGCGGGCCGGCTTCGACTACGCGCTGAGCCAGATTCGATTCACCGCGGGTTATGGCGCCGAGCATCAGCACGAGTCGGTGTCGTTCAGCCAGGCGCTGCTGCACGCCACCACGCGCCTGAAGGTGCTGGCCGCCATCCTGCCAGGCCCCTGGAGTCCGGCGGTCGTGGCCAAGCAGTTGGCCACGATCGACCACATTTCGAACGGTCGCATCGCCATCAACGTGGTCAGCGGCTGGTTCAAGGGCGAGTTCACCGCCATCGGCGAGCCTTGGTTGGAACACGACGAACGCTATCGCCGTTCCGAAGAGTTCATCCGCGCGCTCAAGGGCATCTGGACCCAGGACTCGTTCACGATGCGTGGTGACTTCTACCGGTTCCACAACTACACCCTGAGCCCGAAGCCGGTGCAGCAGCCGCATCCTGAAATCTTCCAAGGCGGCAGCTCTCGAGCCGCGCGAGACATGGCGTCGCGGGTGTCGGACTGGTACTTCACCAATGGCAACACGCCTGAGAACCTGAAGGCCCAGATCGACGACATCCGAGCCAAGGCGCGCGAGAACGGCCACCGCGTGCGCATCGGGGTCAACGCCTTCGTGATCGCCCGCGACACCGAAGAAGAGGCCCAGCAGGTCTTGGCCGACATCATCAAGCACGCGCACGTCGAGGCAGTGCACGCCTTCGGCGATGCGGTGAAGCAGGCGGGCCAGGCCTCGCCGGAGGGCCAAGGAAACTGGGCAACCTCGACCTTTGAAGACCTCGTTCAATACAACGACGGGTTCCGCACCAACCTGATTGGCACGCCGGCCCAGATCGCCGAGCGCATCATCGCGCTGAAGGCCGTCGGCGTGGACCTGGTGCTGACCGGCTTCCTGCACTTCATTGAAGAGGTGGAGTACTTCGGCACCAAGGTGCTGCCGCTGGTGCGAGAGCTGGAAGCCGCCGCAGCCACCCGCCAGTCGCGCGCGTTGGAAGCCGCCTGAAGCCGGAGCCGATGGTGAACCGCGATCTGCCCCCCGCCGCGGCGCCTGCCGCGCATCCCCTGCAGGCTCTATATCAGCGCGCGAACGACATGCCTGCCGCCGCCGCACTGCTGTGGCAGCACGAAGGCCGGCTCCATACGCTCAGTTGGTCCGAGTTGGCACAGCGTGCGCGGCAGGCGGCGCTGGGATGGCAGGCCCTGGGCGTCCGCCCGGGTGACATCGTGGCTTGCCTCGGCGCCAACGGCGAGGCTTCAGTGACCAGCCTGCTGGCGCTGTGGTCACTCGGCGCCCACTTGCAGGCGCCCCCCGAGGTCGACTCACCGGCGGATGGCTCGCCGGCGGATTCCCAGCCCCGGGCGCCGTTTCGGCTGGCATTGGTGCAGGGCCCGCAGCAGGCCGATCGTCTGTTGGCCCAACCACCGGCCGGTCTGGAGGCGATCGTGGTCGAGCACGAGTTCGGCACCGAGCCATCGCCACGGATCAGGACGTTGACGTGGGCCGCCTTGCTGCATGAGGTTTCGACGCGCGGCGCCCCGGCCGCTGCCGCGGATGCGGCGAACGAAGCGCCATGGCGCGTCGCCCAGGACGGCATCTGGGGCAGCCACTGGCAGCCCCATGCCTCCACGGCCGGGCAAGCGGGCAAGGCGGGCGGCTCAGCCGCAGCGGACTTCGAGCCGGGCTGGGCGCCCGCGTGGCGGTGGATGGTGAACGAGTGGTTGCCTGCCGGGATGCCGCTGCGACTGTCAGAACCAGGCGCCGTCAATGGCGAGGCGTTGAGCGCTGAGACTTCGCTGTGGCTTGCCAGCGGGCCAGCGCTGAACGCGTGGGCAGGCCATGTGTTGCAACGCACCCGTGGGCGCGCGGCCACCTGGGCCTTGGGTGCCGTTCGACGCAACGATCCGCTGACCCGACTGCTGCGATGGCGCATTCGAGGCGCACTCGGCTGGACAAAGGGCCTTCGCATGGTCACCGACCGCCATGCCAGCACGTCGACGCTGGACCTTCTCCACGCGCTCGGCGCGAGCGTGCGCATCGAAGGCGACCGTGCCCCGTTCGCGCCCGTGTCGGGGGCGAGGGCCATCACCCGTCACGCGTCCCACGTCGACACGATCGTGCCGGCGTGGACCGGAGCGCCCGTATGAATGCAGCCCACGCCGTGAAGCCCGAGCGTGAGCTCGCCTGGCTCGATGTCGAGGCGGTGTCGGTGCGCTTTGGCGGGGTCCGCGCGGTGACGGACGTGAGCTTCGGTGTCCACCGAGGAGAGGTACTGTCGATCATCGGCCCGAATGGGGCGGGCAAGAGCTCACTGCTGAACGTGATCAGCGGCGTCTACCGCGCGCAACAGGGCCGCTTGCATTTCGAGGGCCAGTTGCTGCCCCAGGCCTCACCGCGTGACGCGGCGCAACGAGGCATCGGGCGCACGTTCCAGAATCTGGCGCTGTTCAGGGGCATGAGCGTGCTGGAGAACGTGCTCACCGGGCGGGTGCTGCTGATGCGCTCTTCCATGCTGGCGCACGCAGCCGCCTGGCCTCGCGCACAACGGGAAGAGCGCGCTCATCGAGAGGCGGCCCACCGCGTGATCGACTTCCTCGGCCTGCAGCGGGTGCGCGACATGCCCGTTCACCAACTGCCTTACGGGCTGCAGAAGCGGGTGGAGCTCGCCCGCGCGCTGGCCGCCGAGCCTCGGCTGCTGCTGCTGGACGAGCCGATGGCCGGCATGAACAGCCATGACAAACACGAGATGTCGCGCGTCATCGTGGAGGCCAACCGCAAGCTGGGCATCACGATCGTGCTGATCGAGCATGACATGGGCGTCGTGATGGACGTCTCGGACCGCGTCGTGGTCCTGGACTACGGCAAGAAGATCGCTGACGGTCGCCCCGGTGCGGTGCGAGACGACCCTGCCGTCGTCGCCGCCTACCTGGGCCTGGCCCAGGCCGCCTGAGGAGCGACGACATGGAGTTCTTCATGGAAGTCCTCATCGGCGGCCTGCTCGCCGGTGTCATGTATTCGATGGTGGCGATCGGCTTCGTGCTCATCTACAAAGCCTCGGGCGTCTTCAACTTCGCGCAAGGCGCCATGGTGCTGTTCGCCGCGTTGACCTTTGTGAGCCTTGTCGAACGGCAATGGCCCTTCTGGGCTGCGCTGCTGTGCACGCTGGTCGCCATGGTCGCTCTGGCCATGGGCGTCGGCCGTCTGGTGTTGCGACCGCTCGTCAACCGCCCACCGATCGTGCTGTTCATGGCCACGCTCGGCCTCAGCTTCGTGCTGGAAGGCGCGGCGCAGTGGCTGTGGGGTGCCCAGGTGCACGAGCTGGATCTGCACATCGCCGACAAGCCCCGGGAAGTGGCGGGCGTCTTCATCAGCACGTTCGACCTCTTCGCCGCCGTGACCGCTGCCGCCCTGGTGGCGCTGTTGAGCGGTGTGTTCGACAAGACCCGAATCGGGCTGAAGCTGAGGGCGGTGGCAGACGACCCGGTGGCCGCCCAGGCCGTGGGCGTGAACATCGAAACGATCTGGGCGGTGGTCTGGTCCGCGGCGGGTGCCGTGGCGCTCGTGGCCGGGCTGCTCTGGGGTGCGCGCACCGGTGTGCAGTTTTCGCTGTCGCTGATCGTCTTGAAGGCGTTGCCGGTACTGATCATCGGAGGCTTCTCGTCGATCACCGGGGCCATCGTGGGCGGGTTGATCGTGGGTGCCAGCGAGAAGCTCGCCGAGATCTACATCGGCCCGCTGATTGGCAGCGGCATCGAGAACTGGTTTCCCTATGTGCTGGCACTGGCCTTCCTGTTCTACCGACCCTTCGGCCTCTTCGGTCAAGCCAGCGTCCAGCGCATCTGAGACCCATGAACACACTCACACTGGCACTGCCCCCCCCTGTCCCCGCCCGCGCCACTTCCGCGCGTTGGGTTGCGCCAGCTGCCTGGACGCTGTTGGCGATCGCTTTGGCGGTGCTGGTCGTTCCACTCTGGGCCTCTGACTATGTCTCTTCCGCCGTCCTGGTTCCATGGCTGGTGTTCTCGCTGGCAGCGCTGGGGTTGAACCTGCTGACGGGCTATACCGGTCAACTGTCCGTTGGCTCCTCCGCGTTCATGTCGATCGGCGCGTTCGCGACCTACAACCTCGCCCTGCGCTGCCCTGGCCTGGGCCTCGTCCCTGCGATGCTCATCGGCGCACTGGTGGCCGCGCTGTTCGGTGTGCTGGTCGGTCTGCCGAGCCTGCGAATCAAGGGGTTCTATCTGATCGTATCGACGCTCGCCGCACAGTTCTTCGTGGAATGGGTCTTCGTGAAGTTCGGCTGGTTTTCCAACTACAGCGCATCGGGCGTGATCAGTGCACCTGCGCTGGTGGTAGCGGGGGTGGATGTCAGCTCGCCGGCGGGCCGCTATCTCTTCACCCTGGCGGTGGTGGTGGCCCTGACCGCATTCGCCTCACGGCTCGTGCGCGGCCCGACCGGCCGCCGCTGGATGGCTGTGCGTGACATGGACACCGCGGCCGCCGTCCTGGGCATCCCGATCGCGCAAGTCAAGCTGCAGGCCTTTGCGGTGAGCTCGTTCTATCTCGGCGTGGCCGGTGCGCTGTGGGCCTTCGCCTACGTGGGCACGGTAGAGCCCCACGGCTTTGACCTGGCGCGCTCATTCCAGATCCTGTTCATCGTGATCATCGGTGGCCTCGGCAGCATCCTGGGTTGCTTCCTGGGCGCCGCGTTCATCGTGCTGTTCCCGGTGCTGCTGTCGACCGTTGCCGGCCAACACCTGGGCGGTCTCATCGATCCGGGCAATCTCGAGAACGCCCAGAAGATCGTCTTTGGCGCCTTGATCATCGGCTTCCTCATCAAGGAGCCTGAAGGCCTGGCGCGGCTGTGCGTGAACGGCTGTCGACGCTTGCGCCATTGGCCCCTCAGCCCCCCGGGCTGACACGCCAGCACTTTTGCCTCCCTCGTGTTCATCGGCGATGCCGGCAATAGCCCGGCAGGCCCTTGGCACGCCTGTTTGTCAACGCCCCCGAGAAGTGAGAAACCATGAAAGCGAACATTCACCACCGCCTGGCCATGCTGCTGGCCGTCGCCACCTGGAGCTTCAGCGGTGCCGCCTGGTGCCAGGCGAAGGAGCAGTACTTCCCGCTGCAGAGCTACCGCGTCGGGCCCTACGCGGCAGGCGGCACCGGGTTCTTCGGCGGGTTCATCGACTACATGCAGATGATCAACGCCCGCGATGGCGGCGTGGGCGGCGTGAAGCTCACCTGGAGCGAGTGCGAAACCGAGTACGCGGTCGAAAAGGGCGTCGAGTGCTATGAGCGCCTGAAAAAGGGGCTCAACGGCGCCGCCGCCGCCGCCACCAACCCGCTGAGCGTCGGCATTGCGTACGCCACGCTGGAGCGCTCGACGGTGGACAAGCTGCCACTGATCACCATCAACCATGGCCGCACCGATTCGACCGACGGCCGCGTGTTCCCGTATGCGTTCCCTTTGCAACTGAATCCGTACAGCGAAGTCTCGGCCATCATCAACTACATCGGTCAAAAGAGCGGCGGGCTCGAGCAACTCAAGGGCCGCAAGATCGTCACGCTGTACCACGGATCGCCCTATGGCAAAGAGACCATCCCGGTGCTCGACCTGCTGGCCAAGAAGTACGGCTTCCAGCTGACCCACATCGAAGTGCCCCACCCGGGCAACGAGCAACAGTCGCAGTGGCTGGCCATCCGGCGCGAGAAGCCTGACTGGGTCATCCTGCGGGGCTGGGGCGTGATGAACCCCGTGGCTCTGAAGAACGCGCAGAAGGTGGGCTTCCCTGCCGACCACGTCATTGGCAACATCTGGAGCAACTCGGAGGACGACGCAGGGCCTGCCGGCGACGCAGCCAAGGGATACATCTCGATCACCACCCATCCTTCAGGGACCGACTTCCCGGTACTCAAGGACATCAAGAAGTACGTCGTTGACGCCGGCCGGGGCAACTTGGCCGATCCGAATCGATTCGGCAACGTCTACTACAACCTGGGGGTCGTGAACGGCATCCTGAACGTGGAAGCGCTGCGAATCGCCCAGCGCCGCTTCGGCAAGCGGCCCCTCACGGGCGAGGAGGTGCGCTGGGGCTTCGAGAACATCGCCATCGATGATGCGCGACTGAAGGAGCTGGGGGCCACCGGTCTGGTTCAAAAACTCAAGCTGAGCTGCGCCGACCACGAAGGCGGCGGCGCCGTGCGATTCCAGCAGTGGGATGGCAAGCGCTGGAACCTGATCAGCGACTGGGTCCAGGCAGACCGTGCGTTGCTGCGCCCGATCATCGAAGAGTCGTCCACCAAGTACGCCAAGGAGAAGGGCCTGGCCGTGCGCGACTGCGGCAAGGAACTGGTGGCCTCGGCGAAGGTGACGCCGTGACCGACCTTCGGCCCTCGCTGCTGACCATCGAGTCCATCGAGGTCGTGTACCACGGGGTGATCGGCGCCTTGCGGGGCGTCTCGCTGGCGGTGCCCCGTCACAGCATCGCGGCCCTGCTGGGTGCCAACGGCGCGGGCAAGTCGACGACGTTGAAGGCCGCCTCCGGGCTGCTGGCAGGCGAACGCGGCGAGGTGATCAAGGGGCGCATCGCCTATGACGGAGAGGACATCGCCGGCTTGCCGCCTCATCTGCTGGTTCAACGTGGTCTGGCCCAGGTCTTGGAGGGGCGCCGATGCTTCGCCAGCCTGAGTGTGGAAGAGAACCTGCTGATCGGCGGTCACCTGCGCCATCGCACGGCGACGCAGTTGCGCCGTGCGTTGGATCTCATCTACACCCGCTTCCCTCGGCTGCCCCTCATCCGCCGAAGTGCTGCGGGCCTCGCATCAGGCGGTGAGCAGCAGATGATCGCGATCGGTCGCGCGCTGATGTCCGAGCCACGCATGGTGCTGCTGGACGAGCCTTCGATGGGACTGGCACCGATCGTGGTGAGCGACATCTTCGACGCGGTTCGCGCTCTCAACCAGCAAGATGGTGTGACCTTCCTGCTGGCCGAACAGAACGCGACCCAGGCCCTGCGGATCGCCGATCACGGCCATGTGCTGGAAAACGGCCGCGTGCTCTCCCACGGCACCTCGTCGGCACTGATGGCGCGTGACGACATCAAGCGCTTCTACCTGGGGGAAAGCGCCTCGGGCAGAGCTTCCTTCATCGATCCGCACCGCGTGCGCGTGTTTGAACCCTTCTCACTGACCAACCCTGGGCTGGCTCAACCGGTACCGGCGCAGCCTGGCCTTCACTGACGGAGAACACCTCATGACCACCGCCACCGTGACCCCACTGACCCGCGGCACCTCCCCCGAGCACACCGAGACCGGCGTCCCCGGGGTGCCGCTGCCGGTTCGACCGGCGCACATCATCCGCGACGATGACGAGGCCCTGGCCATTGCCCAGTCGCTCGCGGCCCAGTTTGCCGAAGGCGCCTCCGAGCGCGATCGACATCGTCGCCGACCACTGGCCGAGATCGACGCTTTTTCGCAAAGCGGCCTGTGGGCCATGAATGTCCCGCGCGCCTATGGCGGTGCGGAGGTGTCGTATGTCACGCTGGCACGTGTCATCGCGATCATCTCGGCGGCTGATCCATCGATCGGGCAGATCCCGCAGAACCACCTGGGCGTCGTGGCCGCCATCCGCACGGTGTCATCGCCCGAGCAACAGGCCCTGCTGTTCGGCGAAGTGCTTCGCGGCCTGCGCCTGGGCAACGCCTTTTCGGAGTTTGGCAGCAAGCGCGCCGTGGACTTCGAGACCCGCTTTGTCGATGCGGGGGACCATGTGATCGTGAACGGCAGGAAGTTCTATTCGACGGGCGCCCTGCTCGCCCATCTGGTGCCCATCGTCGCGTTGGACGACCAGGGAAGAGCCTGGTATGCGATCGCGGATCGCAATACACCGGGCCTGACCGTCATCGACGACTGGTCCAGCTTCGGTCAACGCACCACTTCCAGTGGCACGGTGGTCCTGAAGGACGTGAGGGTTCCGAAGGCGTATCTGGTCCCCGGCTTCAAGGGCTATGAAACCCCGACGGCCGATGGCGCGATCTTCCAGATCATCCAGGCCGCGGTCGACACAGGGATCGCCCAAGCGGCCATCGCCGAAACCATCGACTTCGTTCGCACCAAGTCCCGTCCTTGGGTGGACAGCGGTCTCGACAGGGCGTCACAGGACCCCTACACCATTCAGGCGGTGGGTGGTTTGACAGTGCGGCTGCACGCCACCCAGGCCTTGTTGGACATCGCGGGCCGCGCGGTCGACGTTGCGGTGGCCACGCCCAATGCAGAGACAGTGGCGGCCGCCCAGTTGGCGGTGGCCGACGCCAAGATCCTCTCGACCGAGTTGTGCATCGACGCGACGAACAAGCTCTTCGAGCTGGCCGGCACGAGATCCACCCTGGCCGAGCACAACCTGGATCGCCACTGGCGCAATGCGCGCACCCACACGCTGCACGACCCGGTGCGCTGGAAGTACGCGATCGTCGGCAACCACGCGCTCAACGGCGTGAACCCGCCGCTGCACGCGTGGAGCTGATCGCGCACGTCAGGCACCCAGGCGATGCGGGCGGGACCGTCCGGGCGACCACGCCAACCGCATCGCCTCCAGCCCCAGCAGAACGACGAGGCTGAGGCCGAAGACCGGCAAGGCCCAGCCGAGGGCCGCTGCGAGCGGCCACACCCACCACGGCGCTTGGCGCACATCGGACCACGACAGCGGCGGTGCGGCCAGGCGGCGCCTGGTTTGCGGTGCCGCGGGCCGGCGCCGAAGCCACCACATCATCAGGCCCGACACGACCGAGAAGACGGCCGCCAGAGCCGCCAGCGCGAGCAGCACCTGGTTCCACACGCCGAACTCGCCGCGGTGGAACGGAATGCCGATGGCCGTGGCACGGGACAGCAACGGGAACTCCGACCATCCCACGCTGAACAGCGTCTGGCCCGTGTAGGCGTCGAACACCTGGGTGAATCGGCCTTCCGGCTGGCTGCGATCGAAGTTCTCGACGCGCCAGGTGCCTTGGGGGCCCTGGGGTGGCGTGATCTGCATGGCGATATCCGGCGCGGTCGCGCGTGCCCGGTCGTGCACCTGCTGCCAGGTCAGCGGCGTCACCCCTTCCAGCGGTGTGGACCTCAACGCCGGCTCAGGCCTCGGGGTGGCTTGCCCCAGGGCTTCTTGCGCCACGCGGAACCGCTCGCCGCTGTAGCGCGCCCAGGTCAGGCCAGTCACCAGGACGATGGCGAGCACCAGGCCCAAGGCGAGGGCCACCGTGGCGTGACAGTCTCGCCAGGTGCGCCGGCCGCGGCCCGGCGTGGGCCACAAGGCCCGCCAGCCCGGCCCGCCGCGTGCCTGTGACCGGGGCCACCACAGGACGAGGCCGGTCGCGAACAACACCAGCATCCAGCTCGCGCCCAGCTCCAACACCCAGCGCCACGCGTTGCCTTGCAGCGCGCTCGAGTGCAGCTTCTTGGCCCAGGTCTTGAAGCGCTGCAGTTCGGGCAGTTGGCCGAGCACCTCGCCGGTGTGCGGGTTCAGGTAGACGATGCTGCCGGTGGGCAGGCCGTGGTCGTGGTCACCGCGGCCCGCGTGGTGCTCGTGGGCTGCGCGCAGGTAGACCTGCGTGGTGTCGCCCGGCCGATGGGCCGGCACGACGTACCGCACCGCCTCATCGGGATGCAGCGCCCGCACCGCATCGACCTGCGCATCCAGCGTCCAACGGGCATCGCTCGGCGCGACATGGTCGAGACCCGCATGGCGCCAGGCCTCGACCTGGGGCGACACCACATAGATCAAGCCGGTCACGGCAGCGAACAGCACGATCGGTGCGCCGATGAGCCCCGCCCAGAAGTGGATGCGCCAGAACAAGCGATGCAGAGCCGCCTTGCGCAGCGTGGGCTGCATGGAAGTCAAGTTCATGCCGGCCTCCATCACAGGGTGAAGCGCATCTCGGCGAACAGCGTCCGGCCGGGATAGGGGTGCGATTGGTAGGCGTGCTGATCGGTGGCGTTGTTGACGCCCAGCGCCAGTTCGAGCTGACGCGTCAGCTGGTAGGTGCCCCGCAGGTCGAGTTGGTTGACCCGCGACACGCCGCCATAGACGTCGGGATGAGTGTCGAGGTTGGCGGTGTCGTTGTAGGCGCGCCCCTGGTGGCGGTAGCCGGCCGCCAGCATCCAGCGCTCATCGGGCCGCCAGGTGGCCTGCAGGGTGGCACGGGTGCGAGGCACACGCAGCCACCATTTGCCCACCATCGCCGGATCGTTCGCGTTGGCCGTGACCTCGCTGTGGAAGGTGTACGCCAGGCTCGCATCCAGGCTGACGTTGCGCCACCCGACGTGCTGGGCCGACCAGGCCAGCTCGATGCCGGTGGTCTTGACGCGGTCGACGTTCTGGACGCAGGTGTAGGTCGTGGCGGCCACCGCGGTGGTCTTGCACACCGCCGGGTCGGTGGTCGATTGGCGCAGGATGGCGTCTTTCACATCGTCGTGGAAGATCGACACGCGAAGTCGCTGGTGTGTCCAGTCTTGCTCGGCGCTGAACTCCACCGCATCAGACACCTCGGGCTTCAAGAAGGGGTCGGACAAGGTCTGGCTCACCGCGGTGACGGTGCCGTTGTAGAGCTCTTCCACATTTGGGAACCGCACCCCTCGGCCCAGGCTCAGCTTGAGCAGCAGGTTGTCGCTGGGCGCGTAGGCCAGCGCCAGCTTGGGCGAATGGCCTTGAAGGCGGCGACTGTCGTAGCCGACAGTGACACCGGCGCCGAGCTGCTCACCGTCAAAGGCGCGGAACCACTCTTCACGCCACCCAAGGGTGACGCGCCAGTCATCGTTCAGCTGCCAGGCGTCCTGCACATACAACGCCATCACTTCGCTGCGGCCGCGGTAGTACTGGCTCTGGGCTCCGCCGTCGCCGCGCCAATCGCCCGCGGCTTCCACCGTGGCCACGGTGTTGTCCAGCGTGTAGGCGTTTCGGTGCGCGCCCAACGCCACGGTGTGGCGCCCGCCCGTCCAATCGCCCGCGTCAGGCGTCCACACCGCCTGCACCTCCGCCGTGTTCCAGCCGGTGCCATCGCGTCGGGTCACGCTGCCGGCGCCACCATCCGCGGCCACCGGGTCGGGGTTGCTCGCCTGGCGGTTGGTGTCGCGCAGGATCCGGTAGTCCGACACCACCAGCGAGGCATTCCACCCTGCCGCGCGCCGTGTCTTCACGGTGGCACCGAGCTGCTGGTGCGCCTCGTCGCGGGCACTCGGCGCGAACGTGGCCGATGCCAGAACGAAGGTATTCGTGCCGTCGGTGACCTTGCCCGACCAGACGGTCGCACCATCGGCATCACGCAAGAAGCTGCGGTTGCGCATTCGCGTGTCGTTGCGCCACCAGGCTGCCATCGCGCTGGCCTCGACGTCATGGTCGAAACGGTAGCCACCACGCAGGTTCACCGTGTCCTGGCGGGTGTGGTCGATGGCCCCCCCGCTGGCCCCGAAGACCGCACGGCGCAGGCCTTTGGGGTCGGTGTCGTAGACGATGCCGGTCACCCGCGTCGCCGGTGCGCTGTCCGTCGGGGGCGCAAACACACCCGTGGCGGGATCGACGCTTACCGTCGCGTACTGCATGGGCTGCGAGGTGGCGTCCTGGTGGTTGACGTCGGCGGTGAGCCATGCGCCCGAGTCGAACCGGTGCCCCACGTGCAGCGAGGTCTGGTGCCCCGCAAAGTCGTCGGCGTCGCCGTATTGCTCGAAGTGCTGGCTGTAGCCCGTGAGCCGGCCACTCAGCTCGAAGCCTCGCGGCGCACGCTGGGTGACGGCCACGGTGGTGCCGATGGAGTTGCCGGGAAACAGCGCCGAGTACGGGCCATACAGCACATCCACCCGCTCGATCGCCTCGGGCGAGATCATGTTCCAGCGCGGTGCATCGAAGCGGCCGAGGAAGTTGCTGATGAGGTAGCCGTCGAGGTAGACCAGCGCGCGCGAGGGTTGCAGCGTGCCGAAGCTGCGCCCGGCGATCAGCGCGTTGCGATCGCCCAGGTAGCGCTTGCGAATGGTGGTGTTGGGTGCGTACTGCAGTGCGTCTTCGGGGTTGAACAGGTTCTGCTCACGCAGCTGCTCGGCCGTCTTGCTGGATGTGCTGCCAGGAAGATTCGCGGGAAGACCGCTTCGGATGGCGGTGCCATTGACGACCACCGGTGCCAGTTCGGCATCGGTGGCCACACCTTGGGCCGACACAGGCGAGGCCGCGTGGAAGCCGGCCAGCGCCAGCAGACAGGCGCGCGTAACCGCGCCCCGACGAAAGGGAGAAGTGGACATGGAAGACTCGGATCGGATCGCCCGCGGCTTCATGGCGAGCACGCAGGCACAGCGACCCCACCACGCACGGCGGGGTCAGACGAAGGCTGTGGAGATCAGACCGACAAGGGCGGGGCGTGAAGCCGGGCCGCCAGCCAGCGCCGGGTGGCATCGACCACCCGCACGGGGCCGAGTGCTGGCGGGGCAGACACATCGGCCGGTGGGGCATGCAGCCACACCGCCGGCCACGACACCGGCACCCCGGCACTGGCGAGCACCGCGGTCAAGGCACAGCCCCAGCCCGCGGCGTGGTGGCCCGACAGCGGCGAGGGCGACTCGTCCGGCGCGGCGTGATCGCTCGCCAGATCCACCGTCTGCACGCCATAGATCGAGCAGATCTCGACCAGGCTCACGCCCTGGTGGCGCGCTGCCGTGGTGGCCAGCAGCGGCACCGCACCTTGCAGCCACACCATGGCAACCAGCAGCCACGCCCACGCGCGGCGGCTCAGTGCAGTGGTGGGTTGAAAGCGGCTGGCCATCGTGAGCCGGCGATTATCTCTTCGAGACGGCCCGTCTCGCGTGGCCGCGCACGACCGGAGCACCCCCACGCGTCCCCGGGCGGCGAGCAGCCAACCTCAGGCACCCAGCGGCGCGATGCGGGGTGGCATATTCGAACCCCAGCATCGACATCCCCCTTCGCACTGAAGGCCGTCTGCGGGCCCATCATTCGCCCAAGCCCATGACCCTCGACCCCCGCACCAAGCGCCTGCTGCCATGGCTGGTGGCGATTGCGTTCTTCATGCAGACGCTGGACGGCAGCATCCTGAACACCGCGTTGCCACGCATGGCGAACGACCTGGGCGAGAGTGCCTTGCGCATGCAGGCGGTGGTGGTTTCGTACCTGCTCACCCTGGCACTGCTGATCCCCGCATCGGGCTGGCTGGCCGATCGGTTTGGCACGCGGCGGGTCTTCATTGGCGCCATCGCGCTGTTCAGCCTGGGCTCGCTGCTGTGCGCGATGTCCTCGAGCCTGGGTCTGCTGGTGGCGTCGCGCGTGGTTCAAGGTGTGGGCGGTGCGCTGCTGCTGCCCGTGGGGCGGCTGGCGATCCTGCGTGTCTTTCCAAAGCCCGAGCTGCTGTCGGCGCTCTCGTTCGTGGCGGTGCCCGGCCTGCTCGGTCCGCTGGTCGGGCCCTCGCTGGGCGGATGGATCGTCGAAGTCGCGACCTGGCATTGGGTCTTCCTGATCAATCTGCCGGTCGGTGCCGCCGGGGCGGTGTTTGCGCTGCGTCACATGCCGGATCTGCGCCGACCGGTGGACCGTTTCGATACCGTGGGCTTTGGCCTGTTCTCCGCTGGCCTGCTGTTGGCCACCCTCGCGCTGCAGGGGTTGGGGGAACGGGCCTTCAGCGGCGCCGCCTCGTTGCTGATGCTCGTGGTGTCACTGGCCGCGATGGTGGCCTACTGGCTGCATGCGGTGCGCCATGAGCGGCCACTGTTCAGCCCGGCGTTGTTTCACATCCCCACCTTCGCGGTCGGCCTGGCCGGCAACCTCTTCGCACGCCTGGGCAGCGGCGCCATGCCCTTCTTGCTGCCACTGTTTCTGCAGCTGGGCCTGGGCTACTCGCCGGCCAGGGCCGGCATGAGCCTCATCCCCATGGCCGTCGGGGCGATGCTGTGCAAGTCGTTCGCGGCACCGCTGATCCGGCGTGCCGGCTACCGCCGAGTGCTGGGCATCAACACTGTGCTGTTGGGCGCGATGATCGCGTCGTTTGCCGCCGTCGGGCCGGCGCTGCCCAGTGCGGCCCTGCTGTCGATGCTGGGGATCCTCGGGGTGATCAACTCGCTGCAGTTCACCGCCATGAACACCCTCACCCTGGGTGACCTCGGCCCCACACAGGCCAGCAGCGGCAACAGCCTGCTGTCGGTGGTGATGCAGTTGTCGATGAGCCTCGGCGTCGCGGCGGCGGCGGCCTTGCTGGCCGCCTTTGCGGGCGCGCTGCCCCTGCCCGGCAGCGCCACCTTGATGCATGCATTCCAGGCCACGTTCATCAGCATCGGTGCCATGGCGGCGGCCTCGGCGCTGATCTTTCTGCAGCTTCGGCCCGGTGAACAGCCCGACCGGACACGGCCCGGGGCCGTTGAAGAAGGCTAGTCATCGACAACCTTGTCGTCTCGGCCATGCCCGCCGGTGATGCGCAGCCATTGACGTGGCAGCACCACGTTCATCGCGCAACCCATCTGGCGTCATCGAGGTGTCCGATGCACACTCGGCCCGAAACACGCGACCACGGCCCCAGGAGTGAACGATTGGCGCTCACGGAGACTCGGCCTTGCTGAAGAACGCCTCCATCGCGGCCGGCACGGCAGTCGCCTATTTCGTGGCGGCCACGCTGGCCTTGCTCATGGTGACGTCGGGCAACTTCGCGGCACCGATCTACCCGGCAGCCGGCGTGGGCTTGGCCTGCGTCCTGCGCTTCGGGCCCAGTGCGGCGCCGGGTGTGTTCCTGGGCTCGTTGCTGTCGAACCTGCGGGTGTTCTGGGTCGACGGCCAACCCTGGCCCACACTCGCCGCATGGTTTGCGCTCGGGGCAGGCCTGCAGGCGCTCGTCGGCGCCGCCTTGGTGACCCGGACGATCGGCGTGCACCCGCGTCTGACGCGGCCGCGGGAAATCGTCAGATTTTTTGTCACCGGCGGCGCGCTGGGGTGCGTGGTCAGCGCGTCCGTGGCCACGGCCGCCATCGCCGTGCTACGCCCGGCCGCCGACCTGGGCGGTGGCTCGGGCAGCCCATTGGCCGAGAACTGGTGGATCTGGTACAGCGGCGATGCCTTTGGCACGCTGGTCGGAGCCCCGGTGGCCTTGTCGGTGATCGGGCTGCCGCGCCGCATCTGGACCTCGCGCCGCATCACCGTGGCATGGCCCGTGGCGCTGGCCACCTTGCTGTTGGGCGTTGCCACCGCTCGTCTGAACGACTGGGAAGACCAGCGCGCCACCGCCGCCTTCGAGCGCGACGTGAACAGCGCCGCGGCCTCCATCGAGGCCCACCTGCAGCGGCATCTGGATGCCTTGACGGCCATTCACGGCCTGTTCGAGGCCGAGCACCCGGTATCGCGCGTCGAGTTTGAACGGGCGACGTCCACATGGCTGCAGCAGTTGCCATCGCTGCAGGGCCTGGGCTTTCTCGAACAGATCGATCGCCCATCGCTGGTGGATCGTGAAGCCGCGCTCTCGACACAGGACGGTCGGCCGTTCAAGGTCTTCGAGCGCGAGCCCGAGATCGCAGCCCGCGATGCGTCAATGCTTGCAGTGCGCTTCATCGAACCGATGGCCCGCAATGCCAAGGCCCTGGGCGTGAACTCGCTGTCAATCAGCGAGCCGCGCAAGGCACTGCTGCAGACAATGCAAACCGGCGCCGCCGTGGCCACCGGCCCTTTCCGGTTGACGCAGGAATCGGGGGTGCAGACCGGTGTGGTGGTCTACCAGCGCGTCAGAGGCATCGCGGGCCGCCAGCAAGGCGCCGCCTTCGCCACGCTGCGCATGGGCGATGCCCTCGATCGCATGACAGCTCGGCTGCCCGCCACGCTGGAGTACTGCCTTCTGGACACCCAGGCCGGATTCTCCCCGCTCGCCGGCACCGCACGGTGCGCCGATCGGCAGACGACATCACGCCGGGCCTTCGAGCGGGCGCTCCACTTCGGATCGCGGACCTGGCAGCTGCGCATCGTGCCCACGGCCGACGCCACCGTGTACGGCGGCGGTCTGCGCACCGATGGGCGCACGGTGTGGATCTTCGCGGCCTCGGGCATGGTGGCCTGCAGCCTCCTGGGCATGCTGCTGTTGTTGCTGACCGGCCGTGCCCGCGAAATCGAGTTGACGGTGAGGCAGCGAACGCGCCAGGTGCTGGCGCTGCTGAACGAGAACCTGCAATCGGAAACGGCTCTGCGCTCGACGGAGCAACGCTTCAAGTTGCTGTTCGACAAGGTACCGGTTGGCGTGGTGTTCGCAGAGAAGGACGGCACCATCCTGCAGCCGAACGCCTGCTACTGCGAGCTGCTCGGTTACACCGAGGCCGAGCTGCGCGGCCGACGCATCCTGGACATCACCCCCGCGGAAGACGCCGTCGAGGACGAGGCCCGGCGCGCGCGGTTGGCAGCCCGCCCTCGAGAGCCGCTGCGCTACGTGAAGCGATACATCCGGGCCGACGGCCGCGAAGTGCAGGTGCGGGTGACGGCCACCATGCTGCTCGACGAGCAGGAGCGGCCCGACAAGATCGTCGCCCTGGTGGAAGACCTCAGTGAACAGTTGCGTCTCGAAGAAGCGCAGCGCGCCCGCACGGCCGCTGAAGCGGCCAACAAGGCGAAGACCGAGTTCATGTCGCGCATGAGCCATGAGCTGCGCACCCCGCTGAACGCGGTGCTCGGCTTCGCGCAGTTGCTCAACCTGGACCGTTCGCTGCCCTTCACCGAAAAGCATCTCGCCTGGCTCAAGCAGATGCAGGAAGCCGGCTGGCACCTGCTGCAGCTGATCGACGACATCCTCGATCTGTCGCGTGTCGAGGCCGGCGCGGTGGCGCTGACCAGCACCCCCGTCGAGCTGCCGCCTCTGCTTCACAGCGCGCTGGCGATGATCGATGCGGATGCCCAGCAGTTGGGCATCACCATCGACCGCCGCCCCAGTTGTGAGCTGCCCATCCGCGTGCAGGCTGACATCACCCGCCTGCGCCAGGTGCTGATCAACCTGCTGTCGAACGCCGTCAAGTACAACCGGCCAGGCGGGCACGTGATGATCGACGTGCTGGTGCACCCGCGCGGCCGGGCCACGCTGACCATCGCCGACACGGGCCTGGGCATGTCCGCGGCGCAGCAGCAACGGCTGTTCAAGCCCTTCGACCGGCTGGGCCGAGAGAACTCGAACGTGCCCGGCGCGGGCATTGGCCTGTACCTCACCAAACTGCTGGTGGAGCGCATGAACGGCGAGCTGAGCGTGAGCAGCCAGGAGGGCCAGGGCACCCGCTTCTCGATTTCGCTGCCCTTGGCCGCCGACACGCCGCCGTTGCCCGAATCGCCACCCGAGGGGCCGAGCACCCGGGCCTATCGCGCCCGGCGGGTGCTGCTGATCGAAGACAACCACGACAACGTCGAGGTGATCAGCGCGATGGTCGCGCTGCGCCCTCAGATCGTGCTCGAGGTGAGCCGCACGGGCCGCGAGGGGCTGGCCGCCGCGGCGGCGAACCGCCCCGATCTCGTGCTGCTCGATCTGCGTCTGCCCGACATCAGTGGCCTGACGGTGCTGGAGCGCCTGCGTGCTGACGACGCCACGCAGGATGTGGCGGTGGTGGTGCTCTCCGCCTCGGCCGACCAGGATCAGATCAGCGAAGCCTTGACGCGGGGGGCGACCGCCTTCCTCTCGAAGCCACTGGTGGCCGAGCAGTTGTTGGACACCCTGGACGAGATGCTCAGCAGCATCCAGACCGACTTCGGCCGGCTGGCTTGAGCGGAGCGCGGCCACGCGCCCTGGACAGGCCTCACAGCGCCTTCACCTGCCCCCACCCCACCCGGCGCGACTCGTGCAGTGCCCAGGCGGCGCGCAGCAGTGCATCGGCCAAGTCCTCTCCCTCGCCAAAGACGGTGAGACCGAAACTCACCGTGACCGACAAACCGGCCGCCATGGCCGTCCAATCGTGCAGCTCGATGATCTCGCGCAGGCGGTGTGCGGCCTGCACCGACTCTTCCAAAGGGGCGCCGCCCCCAAACCCGATGGCGAACTCCTCGCGCCCCCAGGTGGCCACCATGTCGTGCGGGCGCAGATGGCTCCTCATCAACTGGCCAACGACTTGCAGCACATCGCGCCCGATCGAGGCGTTGAATCTGGCACCGATCGCCTTGAACTGATCGACGCTGGCGATCATCAACACCAGCGGCGTGCCCGTCTGCTGATCTTCGCGCCAGTGCGCCATGCGCTCTTCAAACTGGCGGCGACCCGGCAGATGGCCCAGCACGCCGTCCAGCGGCTCCGCATCGGCTGCCACGGGCGCGCCATCGGCCTGGCCCAGCTTGCGCGTCAGCTCGACATGGATGCGGCGCCCTTCGGCCGTCGCGCGCTCGGCCAGTGCTTCCGAGCGCGATTGCGCCTGCGCGGTGAGCCAGGCCTCTCGCAGCTTGGCGTATTCGCGGTGCGAGGCCAGCGCCAGCCGCCAGTGGCCCTGCGCCTCCTGCAGCAGACAGTTCTCCTGGTGCACTTCGGCGAGCAGCACCGGGTCTTCCTGCTGGCGCAGCAACGACAAGGCTTCGCTCACATGCGCATGGGCCAGCCGGTATTGGCCGGTCTGGCGCTCCAGCTGGGACAGGCACAGCTCGACCCGCGCGCGGCGGGTGCCCATGCCGGGCGCGCCCGTGGCCTTGTGGCCGACGCGCAGCAGCGCGCGGGCCTCGTCCCATTGGCTCAATCGCATCAGCGCCGCCGAACCCACCACCACGATCGGCACCACGAGGTGAACCCAGCCCTGCTCCACCACGTGATCCAGGTGCTTTCGCAGTTCCTCGTAGGCGGGTTTCATCGAATCCCACGAAGCGCGGCGCTCGTGCAACACCGCCACCCGTGCCGTCAGCATGTTGCCCAGCACCACCGACTTCATCACCGGATCGTGCATGTGCGGTATGAGCGCGGCGCCACGCTCGGTGCATTCGAGCGCCTGATCGTCCCGGTCGATGAACGAATACAGCGTGGCGGCGTTGTTCCAGAAACGGCACTGCATCAGCGGGTCGTCGCTGACCGATGGCAGCAGCATCGTGCCGCGGTAGAACAGCTCAAAGGCCTCGGCCACCTGGCCCAGGTTGGTCAAGGTGACGGCGTGCATCGAGATCAGGTGCAGCAGCCGGGCGTTGTCGCCGGCGCGGGTCAACAGATCCATGCCGCGGTGCCCCGCGGTGAGCGCGGCCGTCAGCATGCCCGCATAGTGGTAGCCGAGCACCATCACGTACTGGCACAGGCCCATGTGCTGCACATCGTGGGCCCGCGAGAAGACCGGCCAGACCTGGTGGCACAGGCTCAAGCCCGCATCGACCTCGCCGCTGCGCACCAGCGTCTCGGCGCGTTGCAGCGTCCGCTCAGGCGATTCGGCCGGCACCGCGGCGCGCACCGTCTCTTTCTTGCGCTGCTGCGGCGGCGCGGGCGGCTGCATGGCCGCCACCATCATCGCGAAGCGTTGATCCTCCCCATCGCTTGCTCCGTCGTCCTGCGTCGACACCTCGGGCTCGTCGAGCCCAGAACCGGGTTCACGCGGTGCGGCATTCGCAGAAGGCATGGGGCAGCAATCGAAGAGCCACGCTGAGGCAGGTCGCCAAAGAATAGTGCTCATCGATCAGGCCCCGATGGGGGGTAACACGCCTGGTGTAAGCGCGACGGCATCACGCCGTGGGATCTGGGCCTCGGGGGCGGGCCCCCGTCTGGCCACCGCCCCCCACAGAGTTTTTTCATCCGCTTACCGCGGAGGGGCGCCGCGCTGCGCCCCGCCCCGCAGGCACCGAGCGCCTGGTATCGGGCAGTGGGCCGCGGCGCTGGGCCGCTCAGGGCATCATGTCGTAGTCGTGCCCGAGGTTCACCGCCTCGATCGTCGGAAACACCGGCTGATCGGCGGTCGGCTGCTTCTCCAGCATCTTCAGTTCGATGGCGCCGACCGGCACGCTCCAGGTGGCGCCCAGCGAGTAGTGGCGCGTGGTGCCCGGGAAGGTGCGCGACTCCATCACCGTGCCATCTGGCGCGTAGACGGTGACCACGAGGTGAGTGCGGGGCACATAGCGACCGTTGACGTCGGAGCCGTAGGCCGTGATGCCGACGCTGTTCACGTTGGCGGGGAAGCCATCGATGCGCAACACCCCTTGGCTCGACGTGGTGGTCACGGCGTGACGCTGGCTGCCCTTGTAAGTGCGCACCACCCGCAGTTCACCCTCGCTGGTGCTCAAGGTGTAGGCCGCGTCGGGGGTCGGCGAACCGGCCGGGCAGGCGCGCGACAAGGGCGCGGCGAGTGTCCCGTCGCGCAGATCGTCGAGCTGATCGAATATCTTCAGATCGAAGTGAATATCCGGATCAGCGCTCAAGGTGCAATCCACACCCTGGGCCCGCACCTGGCCAACCGACAAAACCGACAGGGCGATCGCGGCCCATATCACGCGGCGATTCAAAATGGATGACGACATGGTATTCAATATTCAGTTTGAAAACACCTCACCCCACGGACCATTCATTCCATTTCGAACGAATAACCGAAAGCATTCCATTTCACCCCTCAGGGCAAAAGCAACAATGGCAGGGGTGAGGTGAGTTGAAGTGTGGTGAGGCGGCCGTTTCAGGCCGGACGGAATACCCAGCGAGTGTCAGTTGACGGTGCTGGTCTTCAGGTTGTCCTGCGACACGGCATTCGTGTTGCCCAGCAGGCCCACGCCGGTACCCAGCGCAGCACCGAAGTCATACGAGAACGACCATTCCGGCACCCCATCGCTGTTGGTGTCGATGTCGGCAAAGGCGGTGGCGCCGCTGGTGCGCAGCGTCACGCGCGCCTTCTTGAATGCGGTGATGTCTTGATTGCTGACGGTGTAGCACTTGCCTGGCGTGCCCAGGCCACTGAGCACGGTGGGCTCGAAACACACGGCTTCGAAGTTGCCGCTGGAGGCGGTGCGCAGCTTCAGCGAGGCCTTGCCGACATACACGCCGCCATAGTGGCCCACATCCGCCCGAGCCAGGGCCACCGTCACCGTGGCCTGGTTGTCGGCCGCAGCGGGAGTGAATCGGGTGTAGGCGGCGCCGTCGGAGGTGTATTTGTTGTCGGCAATCTTGCCGGACGTGCCGATCAGCGGTGTCCAGTTCGCACCCAAGGTCGAACGGTTGAAATTATCGGAAGCGGCCATGGCCGAGCCCGAAACGAGAATCGACAGGACAACGGGCAGCGTTTTCGAGATCTTCATGTTGAAACTCCTGGTCTGGATTTGAGCGGGTTGCTGAGCCTGATGGCGGCCGGTATTCAAAGCGGGCCACCTGAGCCATCGGAAACGGCTGGCGCCAGTATTTCATCGGCCCTGTACCGCCCACCACCCCCCTAGGAATAGGTCTATGGTTCACCCCAGGGTGACAGGCCATGAAACAGACGGTATGCCCGGTTCGCAACCCGGGAAGGAAGGCCGCAGGCACGCCGCCTGCCGCCGGACGTTGGCTCGAAGGCTCGAAGGCGCGCGACTGCGCTGCCTCAAGTTGGCGGCGGCGCTGCCGATGGACAGTGCATGCCGGGCTCGCCGATCGGTCGGTTGTGCCTGGGCTGATCGATGTGTGTGGCCAAACGCGCCCGATCGGCCTATCTTGCCGTACCGTCGTCCTCGAAGGGAGCTGCCGTGAAGATCGAACTGAACCTGCCCGCCCATCCGCAGACGCTGATCCAGTTGGGCGAATTGCTGCGCAAGCCCGACTTGAACCTGGGCGACGTCAGCCAGCTGATCGAGAAAGACCTCTCCCTTGCTGCTGCGGTGATGAACACCATCACCTCGCCGTTGTACGGCCTGAAAGGGCGGGTGCAGAGCGTGCAGCAGGCGGTCACATTCCTTGGAACCCGAGAGATCTCGGCCATCGCTTACGAGACAGGCTTGCGATCCTCCTTCCCCCAGGTGCCTGAGCTGCATGCACTGTGGGAACGGGCCCGCATGCGTGGCCTGTTGATGGGCCGCATGGCGCAGGCCTTGTCGATGGAAGCCTGGAGCGCCCACACCGCCGGCCTGTTTGAAGAGTGCGGCAAGGCGGTGCTGTATTCCAACGCAGGCGAGCAATACCTGCCCATTCTTCGCAGCGCCCGCACCGACGGCGCCCTGATCCAGATCGAGCAGGACACGTTCGGCATCGATCATGCCGAGTTGGGGGCGAGGTTGTGCGAGAGCTGGGGCCTGCCCGATGGCACGGTGAACAGCGTGCGCCATCACGTGATGGTGAACTTCACCCACCGGCTGCCGCCGGTCTCGCACCGCTACGTCTGCGTTCTCTCCACCCTGGCGGACACACTGATGACCGCTCCGGACGAACTGGAAGCCGTGGTCTCCAAGGTGGCCCCGCAGGCGATGATGGACCAGACTTCGCTGCTGCGCAGCCTGCACAAGGTGAAGGACAAGATCGACGATGCGCTTGCCGATGCGTGAGCAAATACGGTGGCCTTGAGGGCAACCTGAGGCCAACCTGAGGCCAATTTGACGCCGCCTCGTCTGCGTTTCCCGCCACGGGATCTGGCCTGGGCCTGGTTGGCGGCCACAGCCCTGAGCGGTGCGCCATCCACGCTCTGGGCCCTGGCGACCGGCGGCGATCCCGGCGAAGCCACCTGGGCGGCCGGCGCGATGTGGATACCGGCCGATTCGAGCCGCCTTGCATTGTTGGCATCGGCCGCCGTCGTGCATGGGGCCGTGTCCACTTGGTGGGCTGCGGTGGCCGGCCTGGTGTTGCCCCGGCGAAATACGGGCCTGGCCGCCGTCGGGCTGTCTGCCGCCATCGGCATGCTCGACCTGGGCCTGATCGCGCCACGATGGTTCCCCGAGGTGGCCGCCCTCGCCTTCTGGCCCCAGATGGCAGACCACCTGATGTGGGGAGCGTGCCTCGGGTTCACGCTGGCTTGGCGCACCCGGACGCAGCACCGGCAAGACAGCCCGGTGGGCCGCCGGCCAGGCTGAGCCGTCGCTGGGCCGCGTCGAGGCGGGCCCACCCCAAGGGCCCCCACTGCCGCCGCGCTGGCCTCGATCAGGCGGGCCGATGCGACCCACGCACGCCAATTGCCACCCCGGTGGTGCCGCCACTGTCGTGGCTGGCATCCAACCAACTTGGCTCAGGGAAGCGTCGACATGCGTATCGCTCAGGTCTCGCCTTTGTTTGAGAGTGTTCCGCCCCGCCTGTATGGGGGAACCGAGCGGGTGGTGTCGTTCTTGACCGATGCGCTCGTGGAGCTCGGCCATGACGTGACGCTGTTTGCCAGTGGCGATTCGCACACCGACGCCGAGCTGGTCGCGTGCTGGCCCCGTGCCCTGCGACTGGAAGGCCGCAGCGAACAGCATCTGGCGGTGCATCTGCTGCAGATGGAGCGTGTGATGAAGCGCCGGGCGGATTTCGATGTCGTTCACTTCCACACCGACCCTTTGCAGTTTCCGCTGATGCGCCGGGAGCCGCTGGCCCACTTCACCACCCTGCACGGCCGCCTGGATCTGCCCGAGTTGGGGCCGCTGGTGCGTGAGTTCCGGGAGATGCCGCTGGTTTCCGTCTCCAACGCGCAGCGTGCGCCCATGCCCTGGGCGCCCTGGCACGGCACGGTGCACCACGGGCTGCCATGCGACCTGTTCGAAGGCCGCTTCGCGCGCGGCGAGTACCTCGCATTCCTCGGGCGCATCTCCCCCGAGAAACGCGTCGATCGGGCCATCGCGATCGCCAACCGGCTGCAGATGCCGCTGCGCATCGCCGCCAAGGTGGACAACGCAGACAAGCGCTACTTCGACGAGACCATCAAACCGCTGCTCGACAGCCCGTGGGTCGAGTTCATCGGTGAGATCGACGAACGACAGAAGCAGGATTTCCTGGGCCGCGCCGTGGCGCTGCTGTTTCCCATCGACTGGCCCGAGCCGTTCGGGCTGGTGATGATCGAAGCGATGGCCTGCGGCACGCCGGTCGTGGCCTGGCGCCATGGTTCCGTTCCAGAGGTGATCGAGCCCGGGCTCACGGGCGCGATCGTCGAAGACCTGGATGCCGCTTCGCAGGCCGTGCTCGACGCCGCCAAGCTCGACCGACGGAAATGCCGCGAACGGTTCGAGCAGCGCTTCACCGCCGAGCGGATGGCCCGTGACTACCTGGCCATCTACCAGGCCCTGATGCAGCCCAGCGCGCTGGTGCAAGCGGCCTAGAAAAGCGGCCTAGAAACCGGAGAAATCGGATGTCAGACGTCGAGGACCACCCGCACGACCCGTACGTCATCAGCTCGGTCTCCACACGGCTGGACTTGCGCACCCGCGTGCTCAAGCAAGGGGACAGCTTCGTGGTGCTGGACCGTTTTGGCGACGTCGAAGCCCACGGGCCCACGGAATACGGCCTGTTCCACCAGGACACACGGTTCCTGTCCCGCCTGGGGCTGCGCATGAGCCTGCCCGGCTTCATCGCCCGGCCGCTGATGCTGCTGAGCTCAGCCGTTCAGAAAGACAACGCGCTGCTGAGCGTGCACCTCACCAACCCCGGCATGGAAGACCTCGGCCAAGCTGAGCTTCCCCAGGGTGCGTTGCACTTGATGCGAAGCCAGGTCCTGTGGCGCAGCGCCTTGTACGACCAACTGAAGCTGCACAGCTACAGCGCCGCACCGGTCTCGTTCAGGCTGCATGTGTTCTTCGCGGCCGACTTCGCCGACATCTTCGAAGCACGGGGCATGACCCGAGAGACCCGCGGTCGGCTGCTGCCGCCCCAATGCACGCGCAACCAAGTGCTGCTCGGCTACGAGGGCTTGGACGGTCGGCCGCGTCGGACACGCCTGTCGTTCGATCCGGCGCCGGCGATGCTGGGCGCGGGCGAAGCCTGGTACGAGGTGGTGCTGCCGCCGGGCGGCGAGGCCACGCTGCAGTGGACGATCGGATGCGAGGCCCAGGCGGGCCTCGAGAAGGCGGCGGAGGCAGAGCGCGAGCCCACACAGCGTCCACGCTGGCACCCCGAAGCATGCGGCAGCATGGGTGCGCACCTGAGCGCCGCCAGGGCCGCCGAGCCCACCCTTCAGACGTCGAACAGCCAGTTCGACGAGTGGATGGAGCGCTCGCTGTCCGATCTGCGCATGCTGGCCACCGATACCCCGCGAGGCCGCTACCCGTATGCCGGCGTGCCGTGGTTCAGCACGCCCTTTGGTCGAGATGGAATCATTGCCGCGCTGCAGAGCCTGTGGTTCGCCCCGGACCTGGCCCGCGGCGTGTTGTGGTTCCTGGCCTCGACGCAGGCCGAGCACGAAAGTGCCGAACAAGATGCGCAGCCGGGCAAGATCCTGCACGAGACCCGCGGCGGCGAAATGGCCGCACTTGGTGAGGTGCCTTTCGGCCGCTACTACGGCTCGATCGATTCGACCCCGCTGTTCCTGATGCTGGCCGGCGCCTACTACCGGCGTACCGGCGATGCCGACACCATCCGCGCGTTGTGGCCCCACTGCGAGCGCGCGCTGGACTGGATCGACCGCTATGGCGACGCCGATGGCGACGGCTTCATTGAGTACGCACGCCAGACCGACCGCGGCCTGGCCAACCAGGGTTGGAAGGACTCGCACGACTCGGTGTTCCACCAAGCCGGTGCACTGGCCGAAGCGCCGATTGCGCTGTGCGAGGTGCAGGGCTACACCTTCGACGCCAAACGTTCGGCGGCCCAGCTGGCGCGGATGCTGGGCGACGAGGCGCGGGCGCTGTCGCTGGAACAACAGGCCGAGGCACTGCGAGAGCGGTTCGAGCAAGCGTTCTGGTGCGAGGATCTGGGCACCTACGCGATCGCGCTGGATGCCCGCAAGGCGGCCTGCCGCGTGCGCTCGTCGAACGCCGGCCAGTGTCTGTTCACTGGCATCGTGAGGCCCGACCGCGCACGCCGCGTGGCGGAGCAGTTGATGTCCGACGGCGGCTTCTCTGGGTGGGGCATCCGGACGATTCACGCCCAGGAATCGCGCTTCAACCCGATGTCGTACCACAACGGTTCGGTGTGGCCCCACGACTGCTCGCTGATCGCCGCCGGCCTCGGGCGCTATGGGCTGCGCGAGCTGGCTTCGCAGATTCTGGGTGGCTTGTTCGATGCGTCGATGAGTTTCGACTTGCACCGCTTGCCCGAGCTGTTCTGCGGCTTCAGCCGCATCCCGGGCGAGACGCCGACGCTCTATCCCCAGGCCTGCTCGCCACAGGCCTGGGCGTCAGCCGCGCCCCTGTTGTGCCTGCAAGCCTGCCTGGGGCTGGACGTGGACGGCGTGGGCAATCAGGTGCACTTCCGAAACCCGGTGCTGCCGCCGTTCCTGGAGCAGGTCCACCTGAAGAACCTGCGGGTTCGCGATTCGACACTGGACCTGATCATCGCCCGCTATCCGCACGGGGTGGGCGTGCGGCTGGCGCGGCGCGAAGGCAACGCCAAGCTGGTCGTGATGAGCTGAGCGCCGGGTCGATTGGCGGCCCGGCTTCGCCATCAAGGGGCAGTGGTGCAGGGGTCAGCCAGCAGGCGCTGGGCGCCGCGTTGGGCGGGTGCCGACGGGCACACGCGAAGCAGGACGCCGCTCAAGCCCATCACGTACAGGCGGCCCAAGCCGTCTTCGCCGAACGAGGTGATCACGCTGAGCCCACTGCCTGCCAGCAAGGCGTCGGTTTCTTCCCGCCAGTCGATCGGGGCCCCTCGTTGGTCATGGCTGATCGAGAAGATGCGGTTGCTGACGCAATCGCCAAAGACGTATCGTCCATCGGCCTCCGGGATGCTCGGGCCACGGTAGACATAGCCGCCGATCACGCAGTTGCCCAACCCGCCGGGAATCTCGAGGTGCGCGTAGTCGAACGCGGGGTCGGTCAACCCGGGGGCGTCGCCGCCCACCATCGGCGTTTCAACGGTGCCCTCGCGCAGGCGCCAGCCGTAGTTGTGGCCGCCCGGATCGCCGGGGGCCTCGAAGTCGACCTCTTCGCGGGTGCCTTCGCCCACATCGCCCAGCCAGAAGGCTCCGGTCAGACGATCGAAGCTGGCGCGATACGGGTTGCGCAGGCCCAGCGCCCAGATCTCGGGCTTGACGGTCGATGAGCCGACGAAGGGGTTGTCGGCAGGCACGGTGTAGCCTGCGCCCGAACCGCTCACGTCGATGCGCAACACCTTGGCCAACAGCACCTGTCCGTTCTGGCCATTGCCGTCGGGGTCGTAGCCGCCACCGCCGTCACCCAGCGTGAAGTACAGGTTCTTCGCATCACCGGGTCGGAAACCGATCCAGCCGGCCTTGTGGCCCGCGGTCGACGACTGATTGATGGCGATGATCGACTGCCGCGTCTTGGGGCTCGCCTTGTTGGCGGTGGTCGGCGTCACCGTGTAGCGGTCCACCCGGCTTTGCAGCGTGCGGCGATCGATGTAGCTGATGTAGAAGCGGCCATTGGTGGCGTAGCCAGGATCGAATGCCAGGCCGAGCAGTCCACGCTCGCCTTCGGTGTCCACCCGCTGGCTCACGTCCAGGAAGGTGGTGGTCTTGCCGTTGCGAACGACCTTGATCACGCCCGATTTCTCCACCACGAACAGCCGCTTGTCGCCCTGCGGCGCGGTGAGGTAGATCGGTTCGTTGAAGTTGCCCACGTATTGGCCCACCATGGCCTGTGGGGCGGTGGCGCCGAAGCACAGCGCAGCGGACACGACGACGGCTCGCCAGCATGACGAAAAGCCCATGGATTCCCTCCCTGGAGTGTGGATGGGGCGTCGGCGGTAAGCCCCGGAGCCGGAGACGAGCCGCACGCGCCTTGGCCCACGCCTAAGACGGTGACATCCTCTGGCGCAAGCGCGATTCACAGAACGCCGCGCAATGCGAACCCGCTTTTCCTTGTGGGGTGCACGGCCGCAATCTCTGCGTGCTGGAGATTGTGCGGCGCAGACGCCACACGGACGTCGCGGCACTACGTCAATCCGCGCTCCCTCCCAACTTCAAATTAGGGAGAGGGCGACCAGTGTGTGTCGGGTCGATACGAACGGGGGCCGACATGCTCCTTTGCCCGATGCGCGGCAGCGCGGGCTGTTACAGAATTGGCGGGCCAACGCCAGATCGCTCTCCCAGGCCAACCCACCGCGCCACGGGTACCGGTGACGGTGCCCCGGCGCGCAAGAACCGTATGCGCTCCATCTTGAAGTTGTTCTATGCGCCCGCGATTCGCACCGTGCCCGAGGCGCACGCCATGGCAGCCCGCCGCCGCGAGGCGACCGCCAGCCAGCGCGCACGATTTGTCAGCTTTGTCGAAGCGGCCAAGGTCATCCAGCCGGGTCTTTTCGTGCCCCCGCTCGACGACGCGGTGCTCGCCGTGACGATGCCGGCGGCTGAGCGCGACCAGGTGGCTCGGCTGGCGCGCGCGGCCGCCATGGCGGGGCTTCACATGCTCGACCCACAGAACGATGCGCTCTACCGAGCCGATGGCTGCGTGGCCTACGCCAACGGCAGCGTGACGCCCATGCCCGCCCCCCCGGCGGCGCCACCCGCGGCGCCAGGCGCCTGGGGAAAGCCCTCCGTGCACGCCCTCGTCAGCGCGCATTTGGCCCGTCAGCTGGCGGTGTACGGGTTCAAGCCCACCCCCACCGGCGCGGTGGCGCGGGTGCTGGGGTCGGTGGAGCAGACCATCTTTGTGGTTTTGGGTGAACAGGCGGGCGCGCTGGTGGCGCACCCGCGCTTCATGTTCCAGTGCCGTGATGTGTGGCAGGTATGGCACGACGCGCTGGGCAAGGCGACGCCGCCTGATGGCCCCGACGTCACCCTGAACGCCATGGAGTTGGCCGGTGGCACCGGGCCGTCGCACCAGGGCAGCAACGCATGGCGAACCATGCGTGAGGTCGAGCACTGGCTGGCGTCCTTCGACCGTTGGTTCGAGCACGACGGACTGCCCCGCCTGAACAGCATTCAGCGCGCCGCCGACGTGGCCGCGCTGGCGCTCACCGAAGCGCAGATGCACGGATTGCCCAAGAGAGGCCACCTGACTTCAGGCGAGCGCTTCAGCCGCATGGTGCTGGCCGCCGCGTTCGACGCCCCGCGCTTGTCCACCTGGGCCCGGGTGCTGGCCACGCCGCGGCCCAACGACGGTCAGGTCGAACGCAGCCAGCTGAAAAAGCTGGCCGAGTTTCTGCAGGCCTGAACTCGCGGCTGTCGTCAATCCATCGACAGCACCACCCCCACGCTCGGCGGCACCTGCCCCGCCAAGGCTTGCGCGTAGGCGGCCTGCACGGCCGCGGAGCCGCGGTCATGGGTGACCGCGAGCCAGCCGCTTGCCGCGCCCACAAAGGGCCGCCACTGCTCGGCCAGCCGCGGCTCGATGCCGTCGCGCCCCCAGTCCTGCGCCCGCTTGCGCAGGCGGTCGGGCGCGAAGAAGAAGACCGGTTTGACGCCAGCCGCTGGCACCTTTGCGCGGCCCAGGTCGCGGTGGGCCAATCCGACGGCGCTGCTGTACACCAGGCGATCGCCCCAATGGGCATGGACACGGTGCCTCAGCTCGGCGCTGCCGGCAAAGTCGACGTAGACCGCGGGGGTGGCCGAAGGCACATGGGTGAGGTCGTCGTAAGCCACGACCTGGTCATAGCAGCCCAACCCCGCCACGAAGGCACGGTTGCTCGCCGACGTGAGGCCGATCACCTCGGCCGTGCCGCGCCGCTTCAACAAAAACGCCAAGCCGAACGCTGTCTTCGCGGACGCACTGGAGATCACCACCTGCCGGGCACCGAAGAAGCCTTCGTCGTCCAGAAAGTCATCGATCAGGAAGGAGGTGACGAACATCGGCCGGAGCAGCGCGATGAGGTCTTCGTCTTCGGGTCGATAAGAAGCGTCCGCCCCCGTCAGGAGGTAGCGGTTGTAGGCCGCCGGCAGGGCCTGGCGGTGCGGTGCGCCGTCCACGAAGCCGGCGCCGCCCACCCGCTGGGGTTGCAACACCAGGTGCGAACCGGCGGGCCAGAATCCGTAGAACCGCTGGCCGGCCGCCACGCCGTCGCAGCGCGAGGCCACCACCTCGGCGAAGCCCCACACCGGGATCACACCCCACCCTGCGGGCCCAGGGAAAAACCCCCAATAGCCGATCGAATCACCGGTTTCGGCATAGGTGATGTTGTTGGCGGTGAGCGCAAAACGGTCGACATGCACGAGCACCTGGCCGTCGGTCAGGTCGGGCAGCGGCTGCTCGATCACCTGGCTCGCACGGAGGTCGGCGCGGTCGACAGCCAAGGTCAGCATGGAGGGCATCGGGTCTCCTGTGTCATGGGGGCCGTGTCATCACGGCAAGGGCTTGATGGTGACAGGCGTGCGAGGAGGCGGTTGTCGCCAGGGCGACCCGCTTGACAGGGCTCGGCCCAGGCGTCACAGCCCAATGCCGCGCGCCATCAACGCCGCAGCGAACGGCATCAGTGCCATCACGGCCGCCTCACCCCACATCCATCGCCGCAAGGCGCGCACGGCCTCGTCAGAGGGCACGCTGCCGTCCCGCCGCCAGCGGATCAGCCGCACGGTGGGCACAGCCGACAACAAGCCGACGACAACGAACAGCCCGATCTTCAGCCAGAACATCGGCTGATGCGCATAGTAGGCCCAGCCCTTGGCGCCATAGACGGCGCGCAGGAAGCCTGCGGCCACCACACCGAGCGACATCAGGCCATACACGGCATCCACCCGCCCGAGTTGCGCCAGCCGTCGCATGCCGACAGGGCCGCTTGCAATGGCCAGCTCAGCCGCCAGCAACGCCACCAGCGTGAAAACCAGGGCATGGTGCAGCACCGCCAACGCGGCATCGAGTGCCAAGGGGCTCATGATCTTTCCATCGTCAAGATTGCAATGGACGCATTGTGCGGCGCTAAACTTGACAGTGTCAAGCCAGCCCGGCTGACGCTTGTTCCGACGAATGCCCACCCGACGATGCCGACACCCCCGCCCCGCCCCGCCGAAGACACCTACCACCATGGTGCTCTGCGCCAGGCGCTGATCGATGCGGCCGAAACCTTGCTGGCACAGCACGGGCTGGAGGCCTTCACCCTGCGCGAGTGCGCCCGGCGGGCCGGCGTGTCGCACGCCGCACCGGCGCATCACTTCGGCGACGCGCGGGGTTTGCTCAGCGCCTGCGCCGCCAATGGGCTGGACCGGTTGGCCGACACGATGGAGGGCTATGTGTCGCTGGCGCCGGACGCCGACCCCACGGCCCGCCTTCGGGCGGTGGGCCAGGCCTACATCGACTTCGCGCTGTCAAACCGGGCGCTGTTTCAGCTGATGTTCCGCCGCGATCGGCTGGACCCGGGCCACGAGGCCTTGCGCCGGGCGGGCCAACGCGTCGGCGACCTGCTGCGCTCAGCCATCGACGCGCTGCTGGCCCAGCGGCAATTGCCGGCGGACGAGCGCGGGCGCCGCATTCTGCTCGCCTGGTCGGTGGTGCATGGCTATGTCACGCTCGTGCTGGAGCAGCAGACCGGGGAGCTGTTCGGGCTCGATGCCGAACGCGGCCAGGCGGCCAGCGAGATGGGTGGAGAGCTGCTTCAGCTGGTGATGGCCGGGCTGGGCCACCCGCGGGAATGAACGAGGGCGTGTTCACACTGCGCAGCCCCGTGCGAACGAGCTGCCCAGGGATGCAGCGCCAGACGCGCGCTGCCGCCCAGGCGGGCGCCTGGGCAAGGTAGGTAACGCCGGTCGCCCTGGACGGCGCGTTCCCGAAGGGCCTGCGTGGCGTGAACAGGCCCTCATCAGATGGGCCCGCCGACCTGGCCCGTCACAGCCCGTCGAGCACCACCTTGCCGATCGCCCGGCCACTTTCGACGTGCGCATGCGCCTCGACCAGCGTGGCCACGCCCAGCTTGCCGAAATGCCGCGTCATCGTCGTTCGCAATGTGCCGGCGTCGACCGCCTTCGCCACCTCGGCGAGCAGCTCACCTTGGCGGGCCATGTCGGCCGTCTGGAAGCGGCTGCGGGTGAACATCATTTCCCAGTGCAACGAGAGGGACTTGGCCTTCAGCGGGCGCACGTCGATGGGCTCGTTCGAGTCGTCGATCAGAGCCAGCTTGCCCTGAGGCGCCAGCGCGTTGACCAACGCGGTGTAGTGCTGCGTCGTCTGCGTGAGGCTGGCCACCAGGTGCACCGGCCCCAGGCCCGCAGAGGCCAAGGCCTGATCGAGCGGGCCACTGTGGTCGACCACATGGTGCGCGCCCATCTCTTTGACCCAGGCCTGCGTGTCCAGCCGCGATGCGGTGCCAATCACTTCGAGCTGGGTGAATCGGCGGGCCAGTTGCACGAGGATGGAACCCACCCCACCCGCGGCGCCCACCACCAGCAGGCGCTGCCCTTCACCACCGCCCGGGGCCACGCCCAGGCGATCGAACAGCAGCTCCCACGCCGTGATGGCGGTCAGGGGCAGCGCGGCCGCTTGGGCAAAGTCCAGCGTTCGAGGCATGTGGCTCACGATGCGGGCATCGACGACCTGGCGCTCGGCATTGCTGCCCTGGCGATCGATCGCGCCGGCATACCAGACACGATCGCCGGCCTCGAAACCGCGCACCTCGCTGCCCACCGCCAGCACGGTGCCGGCCGCGTCCCAACCCAGCACCCGCACCTGCCCCTCTGGCACCGGCATGCCCGCCCGCACTTTCACATCCACCGGGTTGACGGACACCGCCTGGACCTGCACCAGCAGGTCATGCGGCCCCGGTGTCGGCTCGGGCAGTTCCACCAGTTCAAGCGAATCCGGCACGTTCAGCGGAAGGGGGCGTCGTTGGGCAATGGCTTTCATGGCAATGTCGCTTCAAGGAATGTGTGACAACGGGCGGCATCTTCTCAATCGCGCCGAACACAAACCAGACGTGGCAGACTGCGTCACTCACAAACCGTGTTTGTCAATGACATGGCGCGCCGCTCCCGCCCTTCCGTTCCCGCACCGGCCCCGGCACAGCCGATCGAGCTGCCTTCGCTGCGCTTGGCGCTGAGAGTGGCCGAGCTGGGCAGCGTGGCGGCGGCGGCCCGCGAGTCCGATCTGCTGCCCGCCACCGCCACGGCCGCCATACGCCGGCTGGAGGCTCAGTTGGGCGCCCCCCTTTTCGCCCGCAGCACCCGGGCACTGAAGGCCACGCTCGAGGGCGCCCAATTCCTCGAGCGCGCCCGCCATGCGCTGGCGCTGCTCGACCAGGGCACCGCCGAGCTGCATGCGCCGCTCACCCAGGTGCGGGGCAACCTGCGGTTGTCCGTCTCCACCGACCTGGGCCTGCACGTGCTGCGGTCGATGCTCGACGACTTCATGCGCCTGCATCCCCAACTGCAGCTCGAGCTGAGGGTCGGCGATCGGGTGAGCGACATTGGCCGGGAGCCCGTCGATGTCGCGGTGCGTTACGGCGTCCCCACGTCTGACGAACAGATCGTGCGCCTGATGGCCGACAACACGGCGGTGCTCGTCGCCTCGCCGGCCTACCTGGAGCGTGCAGGCACCCCCCGCAGCGTGGCCGAGCTCTCGATGCATCACGGCATCGCGTTGCGGCTGTCGGGCCGTACTGGCCAGGTGTGGACGCTGGTGCGACGCGGCGAGACCGCCGAGGTTGCGCCTCGCTTGCGGCGTGCCACCGACAACGGGCTGCTGGCACGGCTGTGGGCACTGGACGGTCACGGCATCGTGCTGAAGTCGCGGCTCGATGTGGCCGCGGATCTGCTGGCGGGCCGGCTCCTTCGGGTGCTGCCGGAATGGGAGAGCCAGGCCTATCCGTTGACGATGGTGTTCGCGCGTGGCACGCATCTGAGCGCACGCATGCGGACGCTGGCCGACTTTCTTCGCCCGCGGCTGCAGGGCCTGGCCGACAGCGTCAGCGACGGGGCGCTGCGTGCAGTCCGCCATCCACCGCCTGTTTGACATCCGCCGAAGTGCCCGCGCTATGCTGGCGACCCGTCCATCTTTCGAAGTACTGCGCCATGCTGCTTGTCATCACCGGTGGTGTTCTGACCTTGCTGGGTTTCCTGTCGGCGGTGTTCCTGGTGGCGGCGCCCATGGGGTGGATGGCCCACTCGCCCGGCTTGACGCTGTGGGTCCTGTTCCCGCTGTTCACCTTGCTGGGCTACGGTTTGCTGGTGGTCGGCAGCCGAGATCCGGCTGTGCGCGTACCGACACGGTGGCTGGGCGCCGCCCTGCTGCTGCTGGCCCTGCTGGCCGCCGTCGGGCTGATGGCCAGTGGAGCGGGCTTGCTGCAGTTGCAGGGCGACAGCAGCGCGCCCCTTTGGTACGTGCTGGTCATTGGCGGCCTGATGGGGGCCACCGGCAGCGCCACCGCCGGCAGGGTCACTCCCGGCGCGTGAAGAAGACGGCGCGATAGCTTCGGTAACAGAAGCCCAGAACAAAGGTGGCCATCAAGGTGATCGCCAGATACATCGCAATCACCAGAACCGACGCCGCCCCTTCGCCCCAGCCGGCCTTGAAGCACACCATGCCGCCAGCGACGATGGCGACCCCATAGGCCCGACGCTCGCCCGCGATGCGCGCGATCGCGCAGAACGACACCAGCACCCCGAGCACGGCCAGGCTCAACGCCAACCGAGGGCTGGTCGCGTAGAACCAGCCCCAGCGCTCTGCCAAGGAAATGGCCGGCGGTGCCTCCTGCTCGGTCTGCACGAGAGGTACCGCCGGATTCGCCGTCGAGGATCCCGCCAAACCATGCCGCCGCAGGAACGCCTGCAGCCGGGCGGACCCGCCGGCCGCGTCGGCCGCCCAGCGGTCGGTCGCGGCCGACAGACTGGTGTCGCTGGCCAGAAGGCCGTCGTGCCAGGTGAGTTGTGGGGCCCCGCCCTCGATGCTCGCCACCGCCAGGCGCCAGCGGGCCTCCTCGGGATCGAAGGCCTGAGGCCGGCACACCCAGGTCGCCCTCTGGCCTGGCGCCAATACCGGAACGGTGCCCGCCGCCGGACGGCAGCGCCATGTCAGGTCGGGCGCTTCTCGAATGCTCATCCGCAGCGACACCTCGCCCGTCGGCCAGGCCAGCGGGCCGCCGTTCTCGACGGTGAGCGCCCAGATCGGCGCAGCGCCGCGGCGCTCCTCCAGCCACAGGCCTGGCGCCTCTTCATACCAACGGTGGTGCGGCCATCGGGTGTCCTCGATATCGGGCAATCCGGCCTGGCCGCGCACTGGCCGCAGTTGTCGTGAGATCAGGCGGGCCCACCGACCGGGCCAGTCGTTCACCGATGCCGGGCGCGGTGGCCAGGCGCCGTCCAGCAACTGGCCGACTGTCAGCGTGGGAGGGACGGCCTCGCCTTCGGCCTGCCGCAGGTGAACGTCAAACAAGCCCTGGCGCAGTGCGTGACGCTCGGCGGTGTCAGCCGGCGCCGCCAACCGATGGGCTTCGAGCCAGATCCAATGCGTGCCCGCACCGCGCCCCAGCCGCTGGGCGCGCAGGGCCTGCAAGGCCGTGTCGGCCACCTCCAGGCCGCCCCACAGCCCCGCCCCCAACGTCACCACCGTCAGCAAGCCGGCCATCAGCAGCGGCGTCCATCCGCCCAGCATCGCGCGTTGCCATCGCGAAGGCGGCCGCGGCGGTGCCTCCACCGCGGGCGCTGCGCGCCGCTGTGTGCTGGGGTAGCGCGCCAGACGCTTCGCTTCGGCCGCGGCGAGTTCCGCCAGAAGGGCCTCGGCCACGTCGAGCAGCGGATGAATATCCGGCAGATCATGCGCGACCACCGGGTGTCTGCACCGCCCGCACTCGGTCTCGCGGGCCGGATCCAGGGGCGCGCCACAGCCGCGGCAGGCCCAACTGGCATGGCGGCCCGGCGATGCAGGCAGCGCGGCCATCAACTCGGCCCGGGGTTTCAGCGAATGCGCCAACCGGGGCAGGTCCACCACCAGCAGGGGTGAACGGCAATGACGACACTGGTCGCCCTGGGCCGAGGCCGGCGCGCCGCAGTTCAGGCAGTGCAATGCGAGCTGGTCCTGCCGCAGGGCGCGCCACTCCGCCACGCCGGGGGAGCGGACCAGACCGCGTTCAGCCAGCAGGCCGGCATGGCTGTGCAGGTGGCCGTGGCCGTGCGGGCACTCCAACGCCGCGAACAGACCGAATCGGCTTCGGTTGTGCACCGGCTTGAGCACCCCCGCGCAAATCGGGCAGGCGACGCGCTCGATGTCGGCCTCGGCCAACGGTTGCTGAGCGGCCCACTCCATCTCGCGCAGCAGGCGCACCCATCCCAGGGCGTCCAGGTGCACCGATTCGAATCGATCGAACCACACCAGCCGGCACTCGCCGCACTGCTCCACGGTCACCGAGACCCCTTTGTGGGAGGGCAGTGCCAATTCGCGCATCGGTCGGCGGCAGCGCGGGCAGGTCATGGAAGCCGATTCGGAACCGGCGCCCGAGTGAGTCAGTGTCGAAGTCACGCGGACGATTCTGGTCGACGATGCCCCGTGGCCCGACGGAGCCGGTCGCACCAGCCCAGCCGTGCGTGTCAAACCTGACACCTCGCCCCCGTGGCTGGCGCGGGGCTTGCAAGAACGGCGGGTCGGCAAACGCGGGCGGCACCAGGTCCACAAAAAGTGGCGGTTTCCTCCCTTGTTCGAAGCTGACACGAAACTGACAGCCGCGCTAGGATCGGCCCCAGCCGTCGCCAGGAGCCCCCCATGACTTTCAATCAACTGTCCGCGATGAAGGCCTGGATGGTCGATCATCGCCACGGTCAACCCGTCGAATACCACGCCTGGGATGCGGTGTTGACCCTGTGGCTGATGGGATGGATGGGGGCGCCGGCCTTCATCGTGCTGGACAATCTGTGGGCCGAGGTGGCCTGCGTCGCACTGTTCTTCGTGCCACGGGCCTACCTGTCGCTACGGCGTCGCCTGCACACCCGTCAGCGTCTTCGTTGCGACTGGCTGCACGTGGTGCAGCCCTCCGGGCACGCGGCCTGAACGCTGGCGAGGCGCGCCCAGCGTGCCCCGCGCCACGGCTCAATCGATCGGGCTGTCGTCGCCCGGTGAGTCGGCCGGCGGGGCCTCGGTGGCAGCGGGGCCCCGGTCATCTCGCGCAGCCCGGGCCACGCTGGCGGCCACAAGCATCTGCACCTGCACCACATCCACCGGCTGGCGCAGGCGGCACTTGAAACTGCGCACCCCGCGGCCACTGCCCTCGAGCAGCGACAGGCCCGGCGGCAGCAGATGACCGTTGAAGATCTGCAGGTTCACGTGACCGCGGTGCGGCGCGATGGCCAGCATCGGGGCACTGTCCCACAAGAACACCAACTGCCCCCAGCGAACGATTTCGGTGAGGCCCGGCTCGGCTTCGCGTATGGCCGCCCGCAGCGCCTGGGCGACCTCACGCTGCGCCTCGGGCTGGAAGTCGAGCCAGGCGGAAACAAGCGCTTTGGAGCGAGGGCCGGTGCGCATATCAGGACAACGGTCTACAGGGCGTGAGGGCTCAGAGCTGACGAGCCTGGAAAGTGTCGCAGTCCTTCACCCGACCACTCTCCAGGCCACGGCGGAACCAGGCCACCCGCTGCGCGCTGGTGCCGTGGGTAAAGCTCTCGGGCATCACCTCGCCGCGCGCCTGGCGCTGCAGCGCGTCGTCGCCGATGCGTGAGGCGGCGTTCAGTGCCTCTTCCACATCGCCGCTTTCCAGGATCTGCCGGGCCTGATTGGCATGGTGGCCCCACACCCCGGCAAAACAATCGGCCTGCAATTCGACGCGAACCGACAGGGCATTGGCCTGCGCCTCGCTGAGCCGGCCGCGGCGCTGCTCGACCTGCTCGTGCACACCCATCAGGTTCTGCACATGGTGGCCGACCTCGTGGGCGATGACGTAGGCCTGCGCAAAATCGCCCGGCGCGCCCAGCTGGCGTTTCAAGGTGTCGTAGAACGACAGGTCGATGTAGACCTTCTGATCTCCCGGGCAGTAGAACGGCCCCATCGCCGTCTGGCCCAGGCCGCAGGCGGTGCGCGTCGATCCTCGAAACAGCACGAGACGCGGTCGTTGGTAGGAACCGCCGGATTGCTGGAACAACTCCGTCCAGACGTCTTCCGTGTCCGCCAACACCGTGGAGACGAACGCCGCCTCGCGATCATTGGCCGGTGGCGCATGCGCCGGTGCTGTCGGCGCCGCCGTCTCCGCTCCGCCGCTGAGCAGACCCAGCATCGTCAGCGGGTTGATGCCGAAGATCCAGCCCGCGAGCACCGCAACCGCCACGGTACCCAGGCCCACGCCGCGGCCGCCCAGGGCGATGCCGCCACCGGGGCCGCCGCCCTCGTCCCGCCGATCTTCGACGTTGTCGCTCTGTCGGTTGCCGTCCCACCGCATGGCACCACCCTCCAGGTATTTCAAGCACCGCCCCGCCAAGGCTGAGAAACCGGCCTCACCCCGAACCGGAGGAAGCCATCCAGCCGCGACGTGGGCACTCTTTCGAATGTGGGGCAAGTGCCGCGCCACGCCAGGCGATCGCATCGGCCAGGTGCTGCCTGCACGGGTCAGCGCCCCTGCAGGTCATTGTGAAACTTTTTATGACAGATCGCGCTGCCGACCGCCACCGTAGTGGCAGGCGTGGAACATCTGCAACGCCAATTCCCGCAGCGAGGCATCACCACTGGCGTGGGCCAGCGCGATCTGCTCGTAGGCGTAGAGACGATCGAAGCACATGCGCGTCATCTGTACCGAATGCCCTTGGCCGGTCATCAGCCGATGGAAGCGCTGCAGCGCCGGCCAGCCCGCTTCACCACCCGCCGCCCCGAGCGGCAGATTGGCCCAGGCGCTGGCCGGCAGCCCCGTAGGCCAAGGCACATCGAACCGGGCAGCAATGGACCCCGTGGCAGTCGTCGGCATCGTTCGTCTCCAGCAACGCGGCCAACACGGGAGGTGGCCGCCTGGAGCGATCGTGCCGTGCGAGGTTGGCGCCTGTTTGTATGAACAAGCGTGTAGAGACCCCCGATTTCACCGGCACACGAGCTACACGCTCCCCAAGGCGAGTGGAGCCGATCCCAGGCGTGTAGCCAACCAAGAGATCGACCGAGCCTGTGAAGGACGTCACCTGGTGATTCGTTCGCGTCGTGGGGAATATCACGTCGGCGCAAGCGGGCAAGCCACTCGACAGACAAGCCGAACTCGACAATCCAAGGTTTGGCTCCGCGACGCAATCGATGACGTCGCCAAGCCGAAAAGCCGACTCTCCATTCACCCAACTCCGAGGGATATATACATGAAGAAACTCGTCGTCTCTGGCCTGGTCGTTGGCATGCTCGCTGGATGCGCCAGCTATGAGAAGCGCCCGATGACCCAAGAGTCTGCCAAGGCTCTGCGCGGCCAATCCGTCGCAGTTACAGCGCGCAAAGCCCCTGACTTCACGGCCATGACTCCAGCCAAGGCCGCTTTCGGCCTCCTAGGCGCGGCCGCCATGATCAGCGAGGGCAACGGCATCATCGCCAGCAACCAGGTGGCCGATCCGGCGTCGACGATTGCCGCCCAATTGACGGCCGCGATAGGTGCCAACTACGGCACCACCAGTTCTTCAAATGCCGTGGCGACCGACAAGGACGATGCGCCATCCATCGCTGCCAGTGCAACGTCGGCAGACCGGTTTGTGATCGACGTGCAAACCATCAATTGGAGTTTCGTCTACTTCCCGTCGTCATGGGGGCGTTATCGGGTTATTTACACCGCCAAGGCACGGCTGATCGATGCGCAATCCAAATCCGTCATTGCGGAGGGCTTCTGCAAGCGGATTCCCGAAGACGCGACAAACGCACCGTCCTATGACGAGCTACTCAACAACCAGGCCGCCCGCCTGAAATCAGAGCTCTCGCTCGCGGCCGAAGAGTGCGTCAAGACACTCAAAGCCGAAATGCTCGCACTCTGATCTTCAAGTCATTAATCAGCCCGTCTGTTCCTTTTGGGATGACGGGCGTTTGATCCGAATGAAGGGGTCAAGCCTTGGGCAGTGTCACTCCACGCTGGCCCTGGTACTTCCCGCCACGGTCCGCGTAGCTGGTTTCGCAGACCTCGTCGGATTCGAAGAACAGCACCTGGGCGCAGCCCTCGCCCGCGTAAATCTTGGCGGGCAGTGGGGTGGTGTTGCTGAACTCGAGCGTGACGTAGCCTTCCCACTCGGGCTCGAACGGGGTGACGTTGACGATGATGCCGCAACGGGCATAAGTGCTCTTGCCCAGGCAGATCGTCAGCACATTACGCGGGATGCGGAAGTACTCCACGGTGCGCGCCAGCGCGAAGCTGTTGGGCGGGATGATGCAGACATCGCTCTCGATGTCCACAAAGCTCTTCTCGTCGAAGTTCTTGGGATCGACGACGGTCGAATGGATGTTGGTGAAGACCTTGAATTCACGCGCGCAGCGGATGTCGTAGCCGTAGCTCGAGGTGCCGTAGCTGACGATCTTGTGGCCATCGGCCGCAAAGCGCACCTGCCCGGGCTCGAACGGCTCGATCATGCCGTGCTGCTCGGCCATGCGGCGGATCCATTTGTCGCTCTTGATGCTCATCGTCGGGGCCCTGGGGTGAGCCGGCGATTCTCTCACTGCGATGGCGCAGCCGATTCGAGCTGTGCCTCCAGGCGCGCCAGGTGGGCACGCATCCGTTCGCCCATCGCGATCTGCGGGTTGGAGTAGCCGTCGGTCTTGCCCGCCTCTTTCTCGCGTTGCTCGATCACCAAACGGGCCTCGGCGTGGGCCCGCTCAAACGAGCGGGTGTGCCGAAGTTGCTCGTCGTACATCGCCCGGCCAAAGAAGGTCAAGTCGGAGCGACGACCGCAGCCGTACGAGGTGTGTTCGGCATCCGCGGCGGTCATCACCAGCGTGTCCGGTTCGGCCAGCGCCGGCACCCAGCTGCCCGAGTAGCAGGCCGAGATCGACAAGATGCGGTGGCGGATGCCCGCCGTGTCCAGCCAGGCCTTCAGCGCGTCGGGTGTCACGGGGGCCACGTCCAACGGCCAGAAACTCGCGGCCAGTTCGCCCGATTGAGCACCGTGGGAGGTGAGGTGGATGAACAGCACATCCTGCTCATGGTCCATCAGCCGGCTCACCCGCTGGATCGCACGCTGCAGGTTCAACGGCGTGGCCCACGGCCATTCGCGTGCCGCGTCGCGGTGATTCACCAGCTGGATCACACGCCCTTGTGCGTCAAAGCGCTGCTGCACGACCTGGGCGACCATGCCGCTCTCGCGCCGGAAGACGTCGGCCTCGGCATAGGGCGCGAAGGTGATCGCATACACATCGATCAGCCCCTTGCGCTGGGGCTGCAGTGCATCGAGCCTCTCGGCCAGCAGGCGTGGCTGCAACTCCAGCGTTTCCTGGGTGAAGCTGAACTCACCCGCACTGTCGCCAGATTCATCTTCCATCGCGGCCGGATCGGGGTACCAACGGCGAAAAAACTCCGGGTTGGTGATGGAGCAACCGGCCACCGCGCACAGCAGCATCGACCCCACGGCCTTGGCCCGCGGACGGGCACTGGCACCACGCCACAGCAGCAGCACCTGTGCCAACAGGGGCCAGGCGGCCGGCAACAGCATCGCCACCCACAGCCCAGGCGTGCCAAAGGCCTGCCGCAAGTCCACCTCCCCCCGGGCGATGGGCAGCAACGCGAGGCTCACACCTGCGATCGTGGCCAGCGACTGCGCCAGCATCATCGATAACAGCGCCGCCGCGCTGGGTGCCTTGCCAGCGGCAGAGGTGGTCGATGTGGCGCGGGCCTCGACCATGGCCTGCGGAGGCACCATGAGCCAGCAGACCCAGGCCCACACCATCAGCCAGGTGAGGCTCGACAACAAGCCCGGCGCGTAGAAGACCGCCGGGCCGTCGATGAAAAGGCGCTCGAGCCCCACAGCGGCCGCCACACTCACCAGGGCCAGGACCGCCAGGACACTGGGCGTGACCTGCAAGCCCTCCCAGCGTGGCCGCAGCAACAGGGCCGAACGCAGGCCCTGCGCCCACCAAGCTCCGAGCGCGCCGCGGCGCATGGGCTCGTGGCCCAGCGGCCAAGCAGGCGCGCCCGAGGGCTCGCTCGGCGTCGTCAAAGGCAGTGCCGCCGGCGCGGCGGGGGCCAGGTCCAAGTCCACCATGTCTGATCGGTATGGTCTAGAAAGACCCGCACTGTAGCCACTCGGCCCGTTCGGGCCGTTGAGCGACCCGGCCCCGTTCGGGCCGATCATCGCCCGCCACTGGGAACGGACGTCAGTCGGGCGGCAGGCGATCACCGAGGGCCGCCAGCCCCGGCAGGTCGAGCAATTCGATCGTTCCATACCGCAAGGTGATCAACCCCTGCGATTCGAGCGCCCGCAACGCCTTGTTGGTGCTCTGGCGGCTCACGCCAAGCATCAGCGCCAACTGCTCTTGAGGCAGTTGCAGAACACGCCGCGGTGCCCCCGCGCGTCCGCCGTAGCCGTGCGCCACCAGCCACAGCCGCTTGGCCAGCCGCCCTTGCAGCGGCAGGTGAGCGATGTCTTCCACCACGCCGAACAACATGCGCAGCTTCGCGCAGGCCAGCCGGGCGATGGACTGCCAATGCGCCGGGTGGGCGGCCAACCACCCCAGCAGCGCCACCTGGGGCACGAGCCACAGTCGCGTTGCCCCGTCGGCCACAGCGTCGTGTGTGCGGGGGCGCCCATCGATCAGCGATATCTCGCCAATCCATTGCCCTGGCTCGACAAAGGCGAGCAGCGACTCGCTGCCGTCTGCCTGGACGGCACCGACGCGCAACGCGCCTTCCAGCACGCAACACAGACCCTCGGCCGATTGGCCGCGTGCGAAAAGCGCTTGCCCCGGCCCCAGGGCCACCCCATGGCCGAGTTCCATCAGTGCGGCGCGAAACTCAAGTGGCACTTGCGCAAACCAGCTGTCGGCCATGAGCACGTCGCGCCACGGTGCGAGCGCTGGCGGCCAGATCCTGCCTGGGTGCGCCTGGGGATAGTCCTGATCCTGCATGGTGCTGACGGGGAGCCGAATGTCGGTGATTTGACAGTCGAGGCGGGGGCGAGTGCATAGCATGCCGCCACCGCCCATGCCACGACAGGAGTCCTCCATGCGCAGCGCGACCGATCTGTTGATCCAGTATGCCCACTACCACCGCGATCGCCGCAACATCGCGACGCACTTCTTCGGCATTCCCCTGATCGTCTTCGCGGTCGGCGTGCTGCTGGCACGGGCCAGTTTCACCGTGGGTGGCATGACGCTGACGGCCGCCTGGGTGACGGCAGCGGTGGTCACCGTGTGGTATCTGATGCGGGGCCGGATCGACCTGGCGGTGGCCGTCAGTGCGGCCACCTGGCTGCTCGTGGCGTTGGCCCATCAGGTGGCCGGCGGCACCACCGGCGAATGGCTGGCCTGGGGCGTCGGCACCTTCGTGTTTGGATGGGTCCTGCAGTTCATCGGCCACTACTACGAAGGTCGCAAGCCGGCGTTCGTGGATGACCTGGTGGGCTTGCTGGCGGGCCCGATGTTCGTGACGGCCGAGGCCTTGTTCGCGATGGGTTGGGGTGCCGAGCTGAAGGCAGAGATCGAACGGCAGGCCGGCCCGACCCATGTTCGAGACATGAAGCAGCCGCTCGCTTCGCATTGAGCGCGGACGGTTCTCCCCCGGGGTCGGTGCTGGTGATGGGCGCCGGCTGCGTGGGCGGCTACGTCGGCGGGTGTCTGCGAGCGGCCGGCGTCGACGTCCACTTCGTGGGCCGCCCCCGCATGCTGGAGAGCTGGCGCGCGCACGGCTTGCGCCTGACCGACCAAGATGGACGGGACGAGCGCTGCATCCCCGCCGACCTCCGCTTGTCCACGTCGGTACCCGATCAGGTCCACCCGGCCCTGGTGCTGCTCACGGTGAAGTGCGGCGCCACTGCCGAGGCCGCCAGGGCCTTGGGTGCGACGCTGCCTGCAGGCACGCCGGTGCTGTCCCTGCAGAACGGCCTGGGCCATGCCGAGACGGGACGCCGCGAGGCGCCGCATCTGCGCTGGCTGTCGGGCATGGTGCCGTACAACATCGCCGAAGTGGGGCCGGGTCACCTGCATCGAGGGACCAGCGGAATCCTCGCCGCCCAAGACGACCCGGCGCTTCGCCCATGGCGACCTGTCTTCGAGGCCGCGCGCCTCGCCCTGGTGTTGCACACCGATCTGCTGCCGGTGCAGTGGGGCAAGCTGTTGTTGAACCTGAACAATCCGGTCAACGCCCTGTCCGGCCTGCCTCTGCGGGCCGAGTTGATGCAGCGAGGCTACCGGCAGGTGCTGGCGGGGCTGCAGCGCGAAGCGCTCACCGCGCTGACGGCCGCAGGCATCGCGCCGGCCCAACTGGCCGCCGTTGCCCCCCGCCGCCTGCCGCGTCTGCTGTCTTTGCCGGATTGGATCTTCCGGCGCCTGGCTTCGCGCATGCTTCGGATCGATCCCGAAGCGCGATCCAGCATGGCCGATGACCTGGCCCAAGGCCGGCCAACCGAGGTGGACGCGCTGTGCGGCGAAGTGGTGCGGCTGTCGCGTCAACACGGCCAAGCGGCGCCTCTGAACGAACGCATCCAGGCGCTGGTGGAGGCTTGGCCTCGCGATCCGCGGCCTCTCACGGCCGAGGCCTTGCGGCAAAGGCTCGGTTTGCGCTGACAGCCGTCACGCAAAGGCGCCACAAAGCTGTCATTTCACTCTGTTCAGCCTTTCGATGCAGCGCTAGCATCGCCGCATGCATCGACCCCGGGAGGCTGTCATGCCCTCACCTTTTCGCCCGGCCCGCGAGCTGCTGGTTCAGTACGCCCGCTACCACCGGGACCGGCGCAACATCGCCACCCACTTCGTCGGCATCCCGATGATCGTGTTCGCACTGTGCGTGTTGCTGGCGCGGCCCGTGTTGGACGTGTCCACGCCCGCGGGCATTCTGGCGTTGACGCCCGCGGTGGCGCTGTGGACGTGTTCGACCCTGTGGTATCTGACGCGGGGCGAGTTCTTGTTGGGCGTGGCGGTGAGCCTGGTCAACGGCGTGCTGGTGATGCTCGCCGGGCCGGCCGCCAGCATTGGCACCGTCACTTGGCTGGCCTGGGGCCTGGGCCTGTTCCTGCTGGGTTGGGTGATCCAGTTCCTCGGCCACCTGTACGAGGGCCGCAAGCCGGCGTTCACCGATGACCTGATCGGCCTGCTGGTCGGGCCGCAGTTCGTGACGGCCGAGGCCCTGTTCTCATTTGGGCTGTTGCGCGGCCTGCGAGACGAGATCGAACGCCGCGCCGGGCCCACGCACGTCCGCGATCTGGCATTGCCAGCCTGAGGCGGGCAGCCCCCCGGCTCCACGACGGCGCGCCCCTGCGTCTACGTCGACTTCGAAACGGTGACGGTGGGGAACTTGGCCGAGAAATCCTTGGCCTTCTGAGCGACCTTCACGGCCACCTGTCGCGCCACCGCCTTGTAGATGCCAGCCACTTCGCCATCGGGATCGGCCACCACGGTCGGGCGGCCACTGTCCGCCTGCTCGCGGATCTTCATCGTGAGCGGCAAGGCGCCCAGGTAGCTGACCCCGCGCTCCTGCGCCATCTTCCGGCCACCGTCGGCACCGAAGATGTGCTCGGTGTGTCCACAGTTCGGGCAGCAGTAAACCGCCATGTTCTCGACGATGCCCAGCACCGGCACACCCACCTTCTCGAACATCGAGAGGCCGCGCTGCGCGTCGATCAGCGCGATGTCTTGCGGCGTCGTGACGATCACGGCACCGGTCAAAGGCACCCGCTGGCTCAGGGTGAGCTGGATGTCGCCGGTACCCGGCGGCATGTCGACCAGCAGGTAGTCAAGATCGCCCCAGTTGGTCTGCCGCAGCAGTTGATCGAGCGCCTGGGTGGCCATCGGGCCACGCCAGATCATGGCCTGATTGGGCTCGACGATGAAGCCGATGGACATGACCTGCACGCCGTGGTTTTCGAGCGGCTCCATGGTCTGGCCGTCTTGGCTCTCAGGTCGACCGGCCAACCCCATCATCATCGGCTGGCTGGGGCCGTAGATGTCGGCATCGAGAATGCCCACCCGGGCACCTTCGGCCGCCAGTGCCAGTGCCAGGTTGGCCGTGGTCGTGCTCTTGCCCACGCCACCTTTGCCAGAGGCGACGGCGATGATGTTTCGCACCTTGGGCAGCAGCGCCACACCGCGCTGCACCGCATGAGCGACCACCTTGAAGCTGAAGTTCACGTCGACACGGCCGACCCCGGGCACCGCCTGCGCTGCGGCTGTCAAGGCGGCCCGCAATGCCGGATACTGGCTCTTGGCGGGGTAGCCGAGCTCGATATCGAACGACACCTTGTCGCCGTCGATGCGCAGATGGCGCAGTTGCTTGCCCGTGACAAAGTCTTGCTGGGTCAGGGGGTCGACGACGGTGCGAAGCGCGTCGGTCAACGCGGTCTCGGAAACGGGCATGGTGTGAAGGACTGTGGGGCGGGACAACGTGCCACCATTGGCGGCAACGTAAGCTACGCAGTCTAGCCGAGCCACCTGCGCATACGCTGATGGGCCCTTTCGACTCCATTCCTGTCACCGGAACACTCGTGCCCCCCGATTCCCACGTCGACGCCTTGCTGGCCCAGGCGGCCCAACTGGCACGCGCCGGCCAGGCCCGGGCGGCCATCGATGCCTACCAGCGCGCCTTGGCGCTGCGTCCCGCCTCGCCCAACAGTTGGTACAACCTGGCTCGCCTTCTGCGTCGGGTACGGCACTACGACGAAGCGCTCGCCGCCTACCAGAAGGCGCTGGATCACCATGCCGATCAGCCGGAAGAGGTGCACCTGAACCGGGCCGTGATCCTTGTCGACCACTTGGCGCGCCCCGTCGATGCCGAGCGTGAGCTGCACACGGCGCTCAAGTTGAACCCGCGGTATGTGCCGGCGCTGCTGAATCTCGGCAACATCTGCGAACACCGCGGGGACGCGTCTGGCGCCATCGGCCACTACAGCAGGGCGCTGTTCATCGATCCGTACAACGCATTGGCGCTCGCGCGCCTGTCGACCATCCAACCGTTGTCCGGCCCGGATGACCCGTTGATTCAGCGCCTGCGCCAAGCGGTGACGCGCCAGAACGCCCATCCCGCCGAGCGTGCGGACCTGGGCTTCAGCCTGGGCGCTGCGCTCGACAAAGTCGAGGCTTACGACGATGCATTCGCCGCCTACCGGGCGGCCAACGCGGCGAGCAGGGAGTCTGCCGCGCCCGGATCCGGCTACGACAGAGCCGCGCACGAGCGGCTGGTCGATCGGCTGATCAGCATGTTTCCGACGTCTGCACCGCGCACCGGGACGCAAGGCGGGCCAGCCAGTGGCGCGGGCTTGATCTTCGTGTGCGGCATGTTCCGCTCTGGCTCCACGCTGGTCGAGCAGATGCTCGCCAGCCACTCGAAGGTGACGGCAGGTGGCGAGCTGGACCTGGTGCAGGTCCTTGTGCAACAACACCTTCCCGACCTGGGTGAGCGCGATCTGCCGATCACGCCGGCGGTGATTGAGCGTATGCGGGAGCGCTACCTGGCCACGGCGAGCCGACTGCACCCGAACGCCATCTATCTGACCGACAAGCGACCCGACAACTTTCTGTACATCGGTCTCATCAAGGCCATGTTCCCGGATGCCCACATCGTCCACACGCGCCGGCACCCGATCGACAACGGCTTGGCGGTCTTCTTCCTGCACCTGAGCCATTCGATGCCCTATGCGCTCGACCTGGCCGACATTGGGCACTGGTACGGCCAGTACAGCCGGCTGATGCAGCACTGGAAGACGCTCTATGGCGACGACATCCACGACGTCGACTACGACGCACTGGTGACAGACCCGGCGCCGGTCCTGCGCCGACTGCTCGGCAGCCTGGGCTTGAAATGGGAAGACGCCTGCCTGAACTTCCACCAGCAGCCGACCGTCGTCAAGACCGCGAGTGTCTGGCAGGTGCGGCAGCCGCTGTACACCCGCTCATCCGGCCGTTGGCACCACTACGAAAAATACGTGGGCCCGCTGGTGGATGAGCTTCGACACCAGCTCGGAGACGCCGCACTCTGAGGGGTGGGCTCGGGAACGCACCTTGCCCCCGAAGGGGCGGAGGTGCATTCATCCATGCTGGAGCCGAACCTTTCCATTCCGTCCCGCCGCGCCCTGCCTGGGGTGCTGATGGCCGCCTGGATGTGGGCAGGCCTCCCGGCGGCCGTGGAAGTGCCGCCTTGCCCGCTGGACAAGACGGCGATGACCGCCACCGGAACGACCCGCCAGGAGGCGGGCCGGACGTTGGCCGAGTACCGCTGTCAACAGGGCCACGTCTACTGGATCGCCGTGGACTGATCTGTGCGCGTGGCCACGCACACTGGGCTCTGCGCCACAGGCGTGGCTGTGTGCGTCAATGAGCCTGAGGCTCGGCCTCGGTCAGATACTCGATGTCGCGCTCGAAGAGCTCGATGGCCGCTTTGGCCACCTGCGCTGTGTCGTAGTAGGCATAGGCGGCGACGCCCAGCGCCCCCACCACCGGAAGCCACCGCGAAGCGCCGTGCGAAACGCCGCGCTCAGTCACCTTGGCCCCGATGCGTTGCGCCACCATCTGCAGCGCCTTCAGCGACGCCTTCTTGACCACGAAGCGTTCACCCATGCGAACGACGAGATCGCGCACCGCCTGCGAAGCCGTGTGCTTGAAAAGGCAGTAGATCATCTGCTCTTGGGTCAAGCTGGCGGACTTGCCGTAGTGGGCGGCAATGTCGGCCACCATCTTGGCCTGGATGCGCCAAACCGCCAGCAGCTCGGGCAGGATCGTCAACCATCCCAGCGGCCCCGGCGGCAGGGCCAGGGTGCCCGCAGCGGCCGCCGCCTTGGCGGCAGCCGAGGCGGCCGTCTGCCGCGCCGCCTCGGCGGGATGACCGGTCGGCTGAACCGAAGTCCGCGGCACTTCCCCCACAAACCCAAGAATCGCCTGGCCAACGCGGGCCGCGACACCAGCCGATTCACCTGGAGGTGTTTCTGGGACGCGTCGTATGGCGGGCAAGCCGGCACGCGAACGGCCGGCGCGAGAAGAATCGCTCGAGGGGGTATTCACACCCGCATCATGGCACTGCCGCGAAAACCCTGCGAAGGGCGGCCGATGCCCACCGACGGCATCACGCAGGCCAACGGGACGCGCTCACCACCACCACCTGCGTCGGAGCCTCGTCGGCCTGGGCCATCAGCGCGTCGTCATAGCGGTCGTTCGCGAGCTGGCCCAGGGCTGACAGCAGGCTGAGCGTCATCACCAGCGCCACACCCGCAGCCGCGCGGCGGGCTTGGAGTTCCTGCTTGCCGAAGATGAAGCGAGGCGTTGAGGTGTGCATGGCGGGGCTCCTGGGCAGTCACTGGAATCGAGTGAGTGCACTGTAGAAAACGCCGCGCCGCAGCGCGACCCCGATGCGATGGCTGGCGTGGGCCAAGCGCTGAGCTGCAAGGTAGAGCGACGAGTGGTGATCCAGCACGGACAGCGCAGATCACACAGGCTGACGAGGTGACCCCAACCGGAGCATCAGCGCTCAGGGGGATGGTGGCTGTTTGGGTATCACCGTCACCTCGCCACTGGCTTCGAGATAGATGAGATCAACCTCATCGAAGCCTCGAACGCCCTCCCGGTGCAGCGTCTGCTTCAGCTCTTCCGTGGTGATGAGTTCACGCCGCATGGCGCGCCGGTTCAACTGCCCGGATCGGAACAAACACAGACGCTGCCCCATCGCCAGTCGCTCGAATCCTGGCCAGCGATAGGCGAGGTAGTTCAACAAGACATTCCATCCCACCAACGTCGCGATCAACAGCATCGAGTCTGCCGACGACGTGGCCTCGCCGATCATCCCGTTCTGCGCCGCGTCGCCAATCAACACGACGAACAGAAAGTCCGAGAGGCCAATCGACCCGGCATCGCGCCGCAACACGAAGCGGAACACCAGGAACAGGAACACATAGATCAACGTTCCCCGGAGCACCAACTCCCACGGCGAAACGGAGAAGGCGAAGAGCGTGGATCCATCCATGACAGCCGGGCCGAAACCGAGTTGACATGAAGATAGATCGGCGCGACTGACCGCGGTGTCGGAGACCGGGCCATGCACGCGTCGGAGGGCAACCCCTCAACGAAGCTCCGACAGACGAAGCGGGGGGCCAGTTCAACAGAGGCCCCAATGAAAAAAGGACTTGCCTCGCGACAAGTCCTTCTTCGTTCAAATTTGGTGGGCCCTGTAGGATTCGAACCTACGACCAACGGATTAAGAGTCCGCTGCTCTACCAACTGAGCTAAGAGCCCTGAGTCTTTCGACCGGTGCCGTCTTTCGACCGCTGACTCGAAACCAAAGCCCTCGGCCTCAGCTTCTCGTCAAGCCCTCTATCATGCCACAGATTTCCGAAGAAACTTGCAACTGCGCACTTGGCGGCGCGATAGCGGGTGGTGGGTTGTGCAGGATTCGAACCTGCGACCAACGGATTAAAAGTCCGCTGCTCTACCGACTGAGCTAACAACCCTTTCCGGCAGAGCCTTAGATCATAGCACCAGTTTGACGAGATGGGGAAGATCCGTGTCGCGCAAGACACAACGCAATCGTTTCGCCGGCAGCTGCCATCCCGAAGCTGGCTGTCACGGTGACGGTGGAGCCGTAGCCGTGGCAATTGAGGCTGCTGTCTCGGCCGGCCGTGTCACACGTCGCATCCGCCGGGGGTGCGACGCTCTCACGCGAGAACACACAGCGCACGCCGATGGCGCCCTGCCCTGCCTTCGTGGCGCCATGTTCGCGACGCAGCCGCTGCCGCATCGACGCCAACAAGGGGTCGTGCGTCACTGCGGCCAGGTCGGCGATGTCGATTCGTTCAGCGTGCCGCTTGCCGCCCGCCGCACCGCAGCACACCAGTGGCACGCGCTCTTGCAGCGCCCAGGCGGCCATGGCGGCCTTGGCGCGCACCTGATCGCAGGCATCGATCAAGGCGTCGATCGGGCCCGGCAACAAGCTGGGCCAATTGCCAGCTTCGACGAACTCGTCGATCACCCGAACCTGGCAGCCGGGGTGGATATCTGCCACCCGATCAGCCAGGGCCAAGCCCTTGGCCATGCCCAGCGTCGAGCCGGTGGCCTGGATCTGCCGGTTGATGTTGGACTCGGCCACATGGTCCAGATCGATCAGCACCAGCTCCGCCACACCAGAGCGCGCCAGCGCCTCGACAGCCCAGGAGCCGACACCGCCCAGACCGACCACGGCGACCCGCAGGCCACGCAGCCGTTCATAGGCCGCGTGGCCGTACAGCCGCCTCAGCCCGCCAAAGCGGCGCTCCAGGTCAGCATCCATCGGCGCGGCGGCCACCGTGGCCGCCGCATGCTCAGGGTCTTTCGGGCTCAGCAATGGCCGGTCACTTCAAGGTGACGACGCGGTCACGCCCGGCTTGGGCCGCTTCGGACTTCGGATACTGACGAATCAGCTCTTCGAGCGTGCGCTTGGCGCTCTTGTTGTCTTTCAGCTCGGCCTGGCAGTTCGCCAACGCCAGCAGCGCCTCTGGCGTGCGCGGGTTGTCCGGCGCCGCCGTCACGAATGCGCGGAAGGTGGCGATCGCGTCCTTGTACTGCCGCAATCCGTATTGCGCGTTGCCCAGCCAGTAGCGGACCGAGTCGACATAGCCGCTGCTCGGGTAGCGCTTGAGGAACGTGACCAGCGCAGGCGCGGCCTTGTCGAACTCACCACCCCGCATCGCGGCCATGGCGTCGTCGTAGGCGCGCTTTTCTTCCGCCTCGACGAGGAAATCCTTGCCATCGACCGACACTTGCTGCGGCTCAAGCCGGCGCACGCGCTCGTCCACGTTCTGGGCGATGTCTTTCTGGTAGCGCTGCACCTCGGCGACATCGCGCCGCATTTGTTCGTTTTCGCCGCGCAGCTTGGCCACGTCGGCGCGCAATTGCTCGTTCTGGTTGTTCAGATCGAGCAGATTGCGCTGCAGGTTCTGCAACTGCTCGGTCAATTGCTTGACCTGCGCAGCCAGTTCGCCGCGCTGCTGGTCGCCCGTGGCCACCTTGCTGCGCAGGTCGAGGATCGCCTTGCGCGCTTCATCGTCGTCAAACAGGCCCGCTTGCGCGGGCAGCCAGACGGCCAGTAGCGCGCCCAACGAGACGGCGCGCAGCATGTGTCGGGAGGCCAGCAGCATGGGATCAGCGATCCTTCAGTTCGGCACGACGGTTCTTCGCCCAGGCTGCTTCGTCGCTGCCTTGGGCCGCAGGCCGCTCTTCGCCGAAGCTCACCGCTTCGAGCTGGCCGTCGGTGGCGCCGACCACCAGCATGGCCTTTTGAACGGCTTCGGCGCGCTTCTGACCCAGTGCCAGGTTGTACTCGCGGCTGCCGCGCTCATCGGTGTGGCCCTCGATGAGCATCTTCTTGGCCTTGTTGGCGCCCAGGTACTTGGCATAGCCTTCGACGATCGGGCGGAACTCGTCCTTGACGACGAAGCTGTCGAAATCGAAATACACCGTGCGTCCCAGGCCAGCGGGCGGCACGGCGTTGGCACCCAAGTCCACCGTCTTCACGGCGCTTTCCGCCGGCTTGGTGGTGTTCGCGTTGGCGTTGTTGTCCGTGGTGGTGCGGCTCTCCACCGGCGCCGGCTCCTCCAGCTTGGTGGTGCTGCAGCCTGCCAGCCAGACCAATGCCAATGCCGACAGCGCGGCGGCCCCAACGTTCCTCTTGACCTTCACGGCTCTCTCCTTCGTGTTGACGTGACTACTTTGTCGACGTGAATAAAGCGATGTATCTGGCGGCACCGCCGGCTCAGCGGCCGTAGGGGCCCCAGACCGGCTCGCGGATGTCGAGGCCGCTTGTCAACAGCCTCGTCTTGATCTTGCCATCCAGGGTGGTGGTCATCAACAGCTCACGCCCTTGGGCGCGGGTGGCGAAGATGATGAATCGGCCATTGGGCGAGAAACTCGGGCTCTCATCGTCGTTGGTGTCGCTCACCGACTGGACGGCCCCACTGCCGAGATCCATCGTCATCACCTTGAAGCCGCCACCACCGGTGCGCTGGACGAAGGCCATCGTTCGGCCGTCGGGGCTGATGGCCGGGCTGACGTTGTAGCTACCCTGGAAGGTGACCCGTTCCGGGTTGCCGCCGCCCGCCGGCATGCGATAGATCTGCGGGCTTCCCCCGCGATCGCTCACGAAATAGATCGACGCTCCGTCCGGGCTGAAGCACGGTTCGGTGTCGATCGCGTGGCTCTGCGTGATGCGGCGTGGGTTGCTGCCATCGCGCCCGAGCAGGAACAGCTGCGAGCCCCCGTCGCGAGACAGGGTCACGGCCAGCTGGCGACCGTCGGGCGACCAGGCCGGCGCACTGTTCGAGCCCTTGAAGTTGGCCACTTGGCGCCGCTGGCCGGTGGCCATGTCCTGCACCCACACGACTGGCTTGCGCGTCTCGAAAGACACGTAGGCGAGCTCGCGGCCATCAGGCGACCACGCGGGCGAGATGATCGGATCGGGGCTGGTCAACGGCACCTGGCCGCCTTCGCCATCGGCATCCGCCACGCGCAGCGTGTAGCGCCCGCCGCCCTTGGTGACATAGGCGATGCGCGTCGCAAACACGCCCTTTTCACCGGTGAGCTTTTCGTAGATCGCGTCAGCGATCCGGTGGGCGGCCAGGCGCAGGTCGGCCGCCTGCACCGCCATGCTCTGCCCGCCCTGGTCGACACCCTTGACCACATCCCACAGCTTGTAGCGCACGTCAAAGCGCCCATCGACCAGCTTGCTGACGGAGCCGGCCACCAGGGCATCGGCACCGCGGCTGCGCAGGTCTGGAAAGCCCGGCGAGCCAGTTTCGTCGATCGTCAACGGGGACTCGACAAACTTGAAGGCGCCGCTTCGCTCCAGGTCGGCGCGGATGATGGCCGACACCAGGTTGTCACCACCCAGCTCTTCGCCACGGAAGCGCAGCAGCGTGATCGGCAGCTGCGTCGCGCCGATACCGGAGATTTCCACGCGGAATTCAGCCCGCGCCGAGAAGGCGGCGGCACCACCCAGGGCGCCGAGCGCACCCATCCACTGTCGTCGGGACCACATAGCGGCAGATCGAGTCATGCTGTGGCCGAAGGTTCCCCCCGGCTTTCTTGTTGCGTTCGCCAAAAGTATGGCGCCGCGCATTTTAGGGGTGAGGCTTTGACCGGCCTACCATCACGCCCTTGGCGTTTGCCCCTTGTGCGTGACCATGAGTAACCCCCCTCCCATCAGCCGCTTCCCCGTTCCGGCCGTGGCCGACCTGCCCGAGGACCTGCGCGCGCGCATTCTCGAAGTGCAGGAAAAGGCCGGCTTCGTGCCCAATGTCTTCCTGGCGCTCGCCCACCGGCCCGCCGAGATGCGTGCCTTTCTCGCCTATCACGATGCCCTGCTGCTCAAGGACGGCGGCGGCCTGAGCAAAGGCGAGCGGGAAATGATCATCGTCGCCACTTCGGGCGCCAACCGCTGCCTCTATTGCGTGGTGGCGCACGGGGCCATCTTGCGGATCTACGAGAAGAAGCCGCTGATCGCCGACCAGATCGCCACCAACCACCGCAAAGCCGACATCACGCCCCGTCAGCGGGCCATGCTGGACTTCGCGATGAAGGTGTGCCTGCACGCCGACCAGATCGAGGAAGCCGACTACGCCGCCTTGCAGGCCCACGGCTTCAGCGATGAAGACGCCTGGGACATCGGCGCCATCGCTGCGTTCTTTGGCCTCTCCAACCGCATGGCCAACCTGATCGGCCTGCGCCCGAACGATGAGTTCTACCTGATGGGCCGCGTGCCGCGGCAGAAGTGATGACCAACCTCTCACCCGCTTCCCTGCAGATGTCCGCCCTGGTCGCCGGCGCTTGGCGCCTGGGCGATTGGGGGTTCGACGTAGGCCAGCGACAGGCCTGGATCGAAGGCAACCTCGAGCGAGGGCTCACCACCTTCGACCACGCCGACATCTATGGCGGCTACCGCGTCGAGGGCTTGTTCGGCGAAGTGCTGGCACAGGCGCCCGGTCTGCGTGACCGGATGCAGCTGGTGACCAAGTGCGGCATCAAGTTGACGGGCCCGGCCCGCCCCGCCCACGAAACGCACTGCTACGACACCTCCGCCGCCCACATCATCGCGTCGGTCGAGAACAGCCTGCGCGAGTTGCGCACCGACCGGATCGATCTGCTGCTGATTCACCGCCCCGACGCGCTGATGGATGCCGACGAGGTGGCTGCCACCTTCGAGCGGCTGCGCCGTGACGGCAAAGTGCTGCATTTCGGCGCCTCGAACTTCACGGTGCAGCAGTTCGAGTTGCTCCACAGCCGCATTGCGCTCGAAACCAACCAGGTGGAGTGCTCACCGCTCCAGATGGGCGCCATCCACGACGGCACCTTCGATCAGGCCCAACGCCTGCGGGCGCGGCCCATGATCTGGTCGCCTTTGGCCGGCGGCCGCCTGTTCAACGAAGACAGCCCTGCCGCGCACCGCGTGCGCTGGGTGATGGGGGAGATCGGCGCGCGGCTCGGGGTGTCCACCACCACGCTGGCCATCGCCTGGTTGATGCGCCTGCCCAGCCGGCCGATTCCGGTGGTCGGCTCGCGCCGCTTGAGTGCCACCGACGAGGCGGTCGCGGCCCTGAAGCTCACGCTCAACCCCGACGACTGGTACCGCATCTGGTCGGCCTCGACCGGCCACGAGGTGCCCTGACCGGCCGCGCCGGCCACGTTCTCAGAGCAGGACGATGTCGTACTGAGGGGCTTGAATCGAAAGGCGCTGACGGGACAACGGCCCGCGATGGGGCTCTCGACTTGTGGCGACTCAAGCAACCCGCCTGGCTACCTGGATTGCATGGCCTATGCTCGGACTGCATGACACGCGGTGAGACCGCGCTTTGTCCACGCAGTCGCAAACTCGATGCAAGGCTAGGCCATTCCGACGTGGGCAATGCATCGGAGTACTCGTCGGTCATCGATCAGAAGTCATCCTCAGGCATATCCAGGCCAATGCGCTTGGCGATGTCCTGGGCCAAAGCCTTGAAGTCGCCATGGGCCTTGGCAACCGCATTGGCATGGGAACCGATGGCCCCATCGGCAGAGCGCAGCGAGAAGATGGGCTTGCGCGCCTCTTGGGCCAACGGCATGAGGCTGTTGTAGTTCTTCAGCATGGCCAAGCAATACGAGTCTTCTTCGATCACCGGGACCTTTGCAGCGTCCTTCGCCAGCACGCTCCGCCTGAACTCGGCGGGGATCTGATCCAGCCAGCGGGTATACGCCTTCACGGGACGCGTGAGACGCACTCCGTGCCGCATCGCGATGTAGCCCACCGGAGTCATGTCACCCAACGGCAGAGCGAACTCCGGTGACTTCCAGTCATCGCGCCGCCTCGTCCAGCCCAATCGCCAGTCCCGAAGGGTGGGTCCAAGGTTGCGCAGACCCTGCAAGGAGAAGAGATCCGCCCCCAACGGAACGACAACATGATTGCTGGCCAACAACGCGGCGCGGTTGATGGCGCCGAGATTAGGCCCGACGTCAAACAGGATGAGGTCGGCGTCAAAGCGCTTGGCTGACTCCTGTGAAGCCCGCCAGAACGCCGTGAGGATTCGGAACGGTCGCGCCTTGTTCTTGTCGCTCAGGGCATCGGTCCAAGTCGCAGACAGTTCATCCTCGAAGCCAGAGAGGCCAAGGTCGCCAGGAATGAGCGCAAGCCTCCGATTGACCTTCTGATAGTCGACAGGCGCAAAGTCACCAACATCCAGGAGCGGCCTCACGCTACGAAAGATGGTGGACGCGCCAGCACTGTCCGCCCACAGTTCTGCAAGCTGATCTTCGTCGAGGAACGCGGCGGTGAGGTTGGCTTGTGGGTCGAGGTCAACCGCCAGCACCCGCAGACCTTGCTCGGCAAACATCCATGCAAGGTGGTACACCAGCGAGGTCTTGCCGACGCCTCCTTTGTTGTTGAAGAAGGTCAGAACCGGAACGCTCATGCCGACCTCCGAACTGTGACTAGAACGTGAGTTTCTCGCGGTTCGAACTGGGGAGCTGGGTTCCCGTTCTCGGCAAGCAACCTGCGTGCGGTTGCTATGCCAACCCCGAAGCGCTGGACGTAGCCGAGCACCTTCATAGCCTCTGCAAGGTGGGGGTTCCGATAGTCAGTGACACCAGGCTGGCCAAAGTTTGCAGCCGTGACAATGCCGAATGGCCCGCCTGGGTTAACGATCTCGATTCGATCCGAGAACCACGTTAACCGAACCGGCGCATTCGTCCCCTCGTAGCTCCGATGCATCACCGCATTGCGCACCAGTTGTTGGAGCGCGGCCAGAGGGTAGTCGGCTCGGCGCTTCTCAGTGTCTGCAGAGTGGACGTCAACAGCCGTTGAGATGTGGGCCTTAATCTTCTCATCGACCCGATTGATCACTTCACCCAAGCGACCGTCGATGGCGGCTTCGTCGAGGATCGGCGCGTCCAATTCAGTGCCGTCAATCCGGAGAAACTGAATATAGGCGCAAGGAATAAGGTCTCGAGTTCGTGTCCCCAGCACCAAGCTTCCCAGAACAGTCGGGACGGGACTTTCAATCGACTCGACCATGCGGCAGGAACTGAGGCGCTCTTCGAAGGTCCGATGATTGGCCTCCAGCACGTCTGCCGAGAAAGCGCCTACGAGGTATTCTTCCTCGAACACTCGTCGGCTGATGTCTGCAAGGGTCGCGAACGACACCGGCTGCAAGTCGAAGGGAAGGTTGCGGTGCCTTCTTCGTTCGTTGAGGATGCGCTCGTCCTGCAGACTGGCAATGTCGCGCCGCGGACCTGTACGAATGTACGTGCGGCCCTTGCAGCGCACGGGTGGGGCATCGGCCGGGAGCACGGTGATTACAGCAACCTCAACACCGCGCAGGACCCGCTTTTCGACGGTCATGCTCGGAATGGGTTGGATGTTCCCATCGCTGCGAATGCTCGCGAGAGTGAGAAGCAAGTCGTCCGTAATCGGCAGATTCGTAGGCGTACCGTCATCTCGAACGCCAATGAATGCCACTCCCGGTCGACCGTGCCCGGGAAGGTCATTCGCAAATGCGCAAACCGCTTGGCGCACTTTCTCTGGAGCGTCACCGTTAAACGTCTCCTTTCGCTCCGCGCGATCCGACTCCAGGTCGGCGAGCATGGCCTCAAGTTCTTCGTCTGGCAGTCTCATGGGCGAGCTCCTCATTTGTTCATTGCCGGTTGTCGCCGGACAGCGCCCGCAAACATGCGTATCCGACGTAGTTCTTGCCCAGCACTCATCTCCTCGCTCTGGCGACCGAGCCACCCATGGACTTCGCGGCCTGGGCAGTCCTGCCCGAGCTTAGGGGGATTTCCATGCATTGCGCGGATGGCGCAAGCCACTGTGTGACCGTCGTCCTTACGCCTCGAATCAAGATCCAGCAATGACAGCGCGAGTTGACTTGCGAGCATCAGCCGCTCCCGTCCGAGCGTCGGTTTCCACGACAAGGATGGTTGGCCTTCAACGACCATCATTACCCTCAACCCTCAGGTCGATTTGAGCATCGGACCCGTCCGCCATGGCCGATGTCTTGCGCAGGATGCTGGCCAACTCGACGAAGATCAGCCCGCTCGTGTTGGCGCTGTAGACCTGCCGGTTGCCTCGCGTCTCGCGCCGCAGCAGTCCTGCCGGCAGGCAAGCCCGTGCGCCGGGCGACCTCCCGGCCATGCAGCGATTCTTCTGGCCGCAGCAAGAGCAGGCCGAGCACGCGGCGGCGGTACTCAGGGAACAGCAGGGAGGCCAGAGGTTGATGCATAGAAGGCGTCAATTGTCGCCACTTCCACAGCGGTCCGCAGAGTACTTGGTCAGGTTCAATGCCACGGCACCGGCCGCTTTGTTGTACGCCACACCTCCAGCTCACTGGACCGATCGCCTCGCCTCGAAAAGCGGTGGCCTGAGCAAAGATTAGCGGGGAATTATCATCGTTGCCGCTTCGGGCGCCAACCGCTGCCTCTATTGCGTGGCGGTGCGCGCACCGCTGCGACACCTCCGCGCCCACATCACCACGTCGGTCGAGAACAGCCTGCGCGAGTTGCGCACCGACCGGATCGATCTGCTGCTGATTCACCGCCCCGACGCGCTGATGGATGCGGACGAGGTGGCTGCCACCTTCGAGCGGCTGCGTCGCGACGGCAAAGTGCTGCATTTCGGCGCCTCGAACTTCACGGTGCAGCAGTTCGAGTTGCTCCACAGCCGCATTGCGCTCGAAACCAACCAGGTGGAGTGCTCACCGCTCCAGATGGGCGCCATCCACGACGGCACCTTCGATCAGGCCCAACGCCTGCGGGCGCGGCCCATGATCTGGTCTCCTTTGGCCGGCGGCCGCCTGTTCAACGAAGACAGCCCTGCCGCGCACCGCGTGCGCTGGGTGATGGGGGAGATCGGCGCGCGGCTCGGGGTGTCCACCACCACGCTGGCCATCGCCTGGTTGCTGCGCCTGCCCAGCCGGCCGATTCCGGTGGTCGGCTCGCGCCGCTTGAGTGCCACCGACGAGGCGGTCGCGGCCCTGAAGCTCACGCTCAACCCCGACGACTGGTACCGCATCTGGTCGGCCTCGACCGGCCACGAGGTGCCCTGACCGGCCGCGCCGGCCACGTTCTCAGAGCAGCACGATGTCGTAATGCTCGGGGCTGAACGAAGGCTCGGCGGACAGCGAAATGGGTTTGCCGATGAAGGCGGAGAGGTCGGCCAGGTGCTGGCTCTCTTCGTCGAGCAGCATCTCGACGACCGAGGCACTGGCCACCACCCGAAACTCTTTCGGGTTGAATTGCCTGGCTTCCCGCAGGATTTCGCGCAGCACGTCGTAGCAGACGCTGCGCGCCGTCTTCACCTGGCCGCGGCCCTCGCAGGTGGGACACGGCTCGCACAGCATGTGGGCCAGTGACTCACGGGTGCGTTTGCGCGTCATCTCCACCAGGCCCAGCGCCGTGAAGCCACTCACGGTGGTCTTCGTGCGGTCTTTGCTGAGCTGCTTGCGGAACTCGGCGAGCACCGCCTGCTGGTGGTCGTCACGCACCATGTCGATGAAGTCGACGATGATGATGCCGCCCAGGTTGCGCAGACGCAGTTGCCGCGCAATCGCCTGGGCCGCCTCAAGATTGGTCTTGAAGATCGTGTCGTCGAAGTTGCGCGCGCCGACATAGCCGCCGGTGTTCACGTCGATCGTCGTCAACGCTTCGGTCTGGTCGACGATGAGGTAGCCGCCCGATTTCAGCTCGACGCGGCGCGCCAACGCCCGGGAGATCTCCTCTTCGATACCGAAGAGGTCGAAGATCGGCCGCTCGCCACGGTAGTGCTCCAGCTTGGCGACGGCGGTGGGGGTATACACCCCGCCAAAGGCCTTGAGCTGGTCGAACTGCATTTTCGAATCGATGCGGATCGACTGTGTCTGTTCGGTGGCCAGATCACGCAAGACCCGCTCGACCAGACTCAAGTCCTGGTGCAGGAGCGTGCCTGGCGGTTGCGACAAGGCCCGCTGGCGGATCTGGGCCCAGGTCTTGCGCAGGTAGCTGATGTCGTCGGCCAGCTCGGCATCGGTGGCTTCCTCGGCATTGGTGCGCAGGATGAAGCCGCCACCGCCGCCCTCCTCGGGCTTGCCCACCAGCGCCAGCATGCGCGCGCGAAGCTGGTCGCGTGTCTCGGCGGAGCCGATCTTCTGGGAGATGCCGATGTGGTTGTCCTGCGGCAGGAACACCAGCATGCGGCCGGCGATGCTGATCTGGGTGGACAGGCGCGCGCCCTTGGTGCCGATCGGGTCCTTCACAACCTGCACCGTGAGGGTTTGGCCTTCGAAGACCTGTTTTTCGATCGGCGTGGGTGGGGCGTTGTCGTTGCCCGCACGCGGGTTGTAGCCGGCGGTGTGCAGATCGGCCACGTGCAGGAAGGCGGCGCGTTCCAGCCCGATATCGATGAACGCGCTCTGCATGCCGGGCAGCACCCGCGCCACTTTGCCAAGGTAGATGTTGCCGACGAGGCCGCGTTCCAGCGTGCGCTCCAGGTGCAGTTCCTGGATCGCTCCGTTCTCGATGATGGCGACCCGCGTCTCCTGCGGGGCCCAGTTGATCAGGATGTCGTGCATGGGGCGCTGAATGTACGCGTCCGGGCCGGCTACTGCGTGGTTTTCACGGGCGCAGACCTGCGCGACGCAGCAGTTGATGGGTCTCGAAGAGAGGCAAACCCATGATACCGGAGTGACTGCCTTCGATGCGCTCGATCCAGCCTGCCAAGGAGCTCTGGATGGCATAGCTGCCCGCCTTGCCGAACGGCTCGCCACTGTCGACATAGGCCTCGATGACCTCGGCCGGAATCGCGGCGAAGCGAACGCGGGAGTCGTTCACCACCAGCGAGCTTCGACGTCCATCGAAGACAGCTACCGCCGTCAGCACGCGATGGCTGCGGCCGGACAGCGCCGTCAGCGTGGCCCGGGCGTCGGCCGCATCGGCCGGCTTGCCCAGAATGCGCCGGCCCAGCGCCACGGTGGTGTCGGCACACAGGATCGGCGCCGGCGGCAATTCGCGGCGCTGATGCCGACGGCGCGCAGCCGCCAGCTTGGCCCGTGTCACCCGTTCCACATAGTCGCGCGGCAGCTCACCGGCACGAGTGGCTTCCAGGGCTTCGGCATCTTCGTCGGCATCGGCCAGCAACAGCTCATGGCGCACACCGATCTGGCTGAGCAATTGGCGCCGACGCGGGCTTTGGGACGCCAGGTAGATGAAATCGTGTGAGGGCATGGGGCAACGATGGGCAAACGGGATGAAGCGCGCGACATCATCGGGCCACTGGCCGCGGCAGCGTCGGGCCTGACCAGCGCTGGCGCCACCACCGGTTGATGGGCTCGGCAAAATGGCGTGACACGATCGCCGCCACCCCCGCGCTGGCCAGGCCAAAGCCGATCAGCAGCGGCAGCCTCCAATCGCGATCGAGTGTCGCGCGGTCAAACAACTGCCGCATCCCCGCCAGCACGATGATGTGGAACAGGTAGATCTCGTAGCTGTGCCGGCCCAGCCAACGCCAAGGCCATGTGACCAGGACGGCCCAATGAGCCCCACCCGGCCCCGCGCCCGACGGCGCCCGGCCTGCCGGCCAGGCTCGGGTGGCCCAAATGAACAGGGCGGTGGCCCCCGCCATGGCGCTGAAGCCTACAACGGGGTGGTCGGCGAAGCCCACCAAGTACGTAGCCACCATCGCGGTCGCGGCCAGGGGCGCCAGCACACGGGCCACACGCCAGGAGACCGACCACCGCCGCGAGGCCAAGGCACACAGGCAACCCAGCGCGATGGCGTCGAAGCAAGCCGGGTAAGCGTAGAGGTACGCAATTTCGTTGTCCGGGTGTTGGGCTCGGTAGGCCGGCCCCATCAGCACCAACACGCCAAGGGCTGCCACGAGCCACACCTCGCGGCGCAGCAGCAGACAAAGCCCCGGAAGGGTCAGATAGAACACCTCTTCCACCGAGAGCGACCAATAGACGTTCAGGCAGTAGTTGAAGTAGCCAGCGCTCTGCATCAGCTGGTTGTGCCAGAAGGTCAGCACCGAGCCGACGGCCGGCCACCAGAAACCGGCCGGGCGCAGCACCTGGCCGTCGCTGTTGTCGAAGAAGGGCACACCCGCCAGGCCCAGCGGCACGATGATGCCCAACGCCAGCAACAACGGCGGCAGGATGCGCCCACTGCGGGCCACGTAGAACGGCAGCAGCTGCACGGTTGAGAGGTCACCGTGCCGGTCGATCAGGCCCCGGGTGATCAGGTAGCCGGACACGACAAAGAACACGGTCACGCCGTAGTTGCCATTCAGCACGATCGCCCGCAGAAGCGGCTTGCCCAGGAGATCTCCCAGAGCGCTGTCGGTCAGGCCGAAGGCCAATGCGAAATGCAGCAGCAGCACTACCGAGATCGCAGCGCCGCGCAGGCCATCGATGGTCGCATCGCGCTGAGGTGTCGGGCCCGTCATTCCCGGTGGTACGGATGCCCAATGGCCAGCGACCAGGCCCGATACAGCGCCTCGGCCAACAGCACACGGACGAAGGCGTGCGGGAGAGTCAGGTCGGACAGGCGCAGCGTTTCATCGGCGGTGTTCTTCAAGGCGGGGTCCAGGCCGTCCGGCCCGCCAATGAAAAACACCACGTCGCGCCCCTCGCCACGCCAGGCCGTCATGCGCTCGGCCAGTTGCACGGTCGTCATCCGCGTGCCACGCTCGTCGAGAAAGACGCGGCGCGCCCCCTTTGGCGCCGCAGATTCCAGCCGCGGCGCTTCGGCGGCCATCAGCTGCGCAGCGGTCTTCCCTCCGCTGCGCGGCTCGGCCTTCACCGCCTTCAGCTCCAGCCGCATCTCCGGCGGGAACCGTTTGGCGAAATCGTCATAGGCGGTGTCGGCCCAGGCAGGCTGGCGCTGGCCGACGGCCGCGATCAGCAACCGCATGGGGGTGATCGAAGCCGCTGGCTCAGCGAGAGCTGGTCTTGCGCGGCGCAGCCTTCTTGGCCGGCGCCTTGGCGGCCGTCTTGGCCGCGGTCTTGACAGAAGTCTTGGCAGCCGTCTTGGCGGGTGCTTTGGCGGGTGCTTTGGCGGGAGCCTTCACCGCCGACTTGGTGGCCACCTTGCCGGCCGTCTTGGTCGGGGCCTTCGCCGGTGCCTTGGAGGGGGCCGCCTTCTTCGCCGGAGCCGACTTGGCCGCTGGCTTCGAAGCCGGCGAGGTGGTCGCCGCCGACTTGCGAGCCGGGGCTTTCCTGGATGCCGGCGCCGAGCCTGCGCTGACCTGCCCTGAGCTCACCTTGCGCGCCGGTGCAGCCTTCTTGGCCGCGGGGGCCGCGTCATCCGCGCTCTTGCGCTTGGACGTCGACGACTTGGCCGCCGAAGACTTCGTGGCGGCAGAGCCCAGCGCAGCGCGGCCAGCGGCCGACTTTTCGGTGGACTTGGCGCCCGCCTTCTTGGCGGCTGGCTTCTTGGCCGGCACCGGGGCGTCGTCGTCATCTTCGTCGTCAGACGCCTTGGGCAGGCCACCCTTGGCATCGGCGAGCTTGAGCTTCACCGGCTTGCCGCCCCAGATCTCTTCGAGGCGGTAGTAGTCTCGAATGGCCGGCTGCATGATGTGCGCCACGGCAGCACCGCAGTCGACGATGATCCATTCGCCGTTGTCTTCGCCTTCGGTGCGCAGCACCTGCTGGCCGCTGGATTTCACCGCGTCGCGCACACTCGCTGCGAGCGCCTTGGTCTGGCGGTTGCTGGTGCCCGAAGCCACGATCACGCGCTCGAACAGCGGCGACAGGTGCTCGGTATTGAAGACCACGATGTTCTGGGCCTTCACATCTTCGAGGCCATCGACGATGGCGCGTTGCAGTTTGCGGATGTCCATTCATTGGCCGGGGGCTGCCCGGTAGAGGTGCTGTTGATCAATATAGCCTGCGACCGCCTCGCCCACCAGCGGGGAAACGGGTTCGCCGGCAGCGGCCCGGCGGCGCACTTCGGTGGCCGAGATGTCGATGCGGGGCAATGGGAGCTCTTGCCAGGCCAGCGGCGGGCCCGGCCATTTCACTGGCGGTAACGCTGCTTGGCCCTCCCGCGCCGCCACCGCCAGCGTGGCCAGGCGGGCGATGTCGCCAGCTTCTTTCCAGGTATCGAGCCGGGCAAACTGATCGGCGCCGATGACCAGGAACAGCTGGGCGCCAGGGCGCTCGGCCGCCACCTCACGCAAGGTGTCGATGGTGTAGCTGGGGCCAACCCGCTCCAGCTCGCAAGTATCGATCACGAATCCAGGCTCATCCTGGGTGAGCAGATGCAGCATCGCGACGCGCTGGCGGCCTGACGCCACCAGCCGGCCCGCCTTCTGCCACGGCTGCCCGGCCGGTTGCCAGCGCAGTTCGTCCAGGCCCAGGCGGTCCCGCGCCAGGCGCGCCAAGGCCAGATGCGCCAGGTGCGGCGGGTCGAAGCTGCCGCCGTACAGGCCGATTCGCCAGGTCACTCGGCCCCTTCGCTCACCGTTTCATCGGCCCAATCGCGCGGGCGAAGGAAGTCGGCGTAAAGCGCGGCTTCGGGTGTGCCCGCCTCGGGCTGCCAGGCGTATCGCCAACGAACGAGGGGTGGCATCGACATCAGGATGGCCTCGGTGCGCCCACCTGATTGCAGACCGAACAAGGTGCCGCGGTCGAAGACCAGATTGAATTCGACGTAGCGGCCACGGCGATAGGCTTGGAAATCGCGCTCACGCTCTCCGTAGGGATGATCTCGCCGACGCCGGGCGATCGGCAGGTAGGCGTCCAGAAACGCATCGCCGACGCTGCGGGTGAGCGCGAAGCTGCGCTCGAAGCCCAACTCGTTGAAATCATCGAAGAAGATGCCGCCCACCCCTCGCGGCTCATTGCGGTGCTTGAGGAAGAAGTACTCGTCGCACCAGCGCTTGAAGCGCGGGTGGAACTCGTCCCCGAAAGGCGCGAGGGCCTGCCGGCACACCCGATGGAAATGCACGGCGTCCGCCTCGACGCCGTAATAGGGCGTGAGGTCCATGCCGCCGCCGAACCAGACCACCGGCTCGGCGTCTTTCGGCATGGCGGCGAACAAACGCACATTCATGTGCACGGTGGGCACATAGGGGTTGCGGGGGTGCAGCACCAGCGAGACGCCCATGGCCTCGAACGGTGCCCCCGCCAGTGCCGGGCGATGGGCCGTGGCCGATGCGGGCATCGAGGCACCGCGGACATGGCTGAAATTGCAGCCACCGCGCTCAAAGAGTTGGCCTTCTTCGACCAGCCGGGAGATGCCATCACCCTGCAGCCGCTCGCCCTCGGGGCGCGTCCAGCTGTCACTCAAGAACGGGCTGCCGTCCAGTTCAGCCAGCGCATCGACGATGCGCGCCTGCAAACCGACAAAGTAGGCACGGGCCTCGGCGGTGTTGAAGCTCATCGGTTCATCCTTTCAGAACGATGGGGGCGGCCAAATCGGGGTGTTTGCCGGTGACGCGATCGTAGGCCGCGCGGATGGTGGCCAGGTCGGCTTCCCGGTCACCGCAGAGCTTGAGAACCACCTCGACGCCGAACCGTTTGCGCTGATAGTCGAAGAAAGCCAGCGCCAAGGGCACGTCGGCCTGCAATGCCACCTGGTAGAAGCCGCTGCGCCAGTGGGGCTGGTACCGGCGCGTCCCTTCAGGCGCCAGCGCGAGCCAGAGGAACTGGTCGTTCGCCCGGGCCACCTGGAATCGCTCGACCATGTCGCCAACGATGCCGTTGGCGTTGAAACGATCCACCGGAATGCCACCCAGCCAACGCAGCCAGCGCCCGAACAGCGGGATGCGAAACAGGCTTTCCTTGCCCCAGAACGCGAAGTGAAGCCCCAGGGCCCATTTCGCCAACACCCCGACGACGAAGTCCCAGTTCGAGGTATGTGGGTAGCCGATGATCACCCCCTGCCGGGCCGGCAGGCCATCGAACACCAGTTGCCAGCCCGCCAGACGCAGCAGCGCCCGCGCTAGGCGGCTGCCGCGCGGTGCCGGCAGCCTGGTGGTGAGGATCTGCGGGCTGGGCGGACCAGCCTCAGCGCTTGATGGCACGGTGGCCGATGTCGGATCGATGGATCGCCCCGTCGAATTGAATCGACTTCAGCACGTCATAGGCACGGGCTTGCGCAGCGCGTGCCGAATCACCCAGCGCGGTCACGCAGAGCACTCGGCCGCCGCTGGTGACAAGTCGGCCATCCTCCTGGGCGGTCCCCGCATGGAACACCATCGCGTCATCGCTGCCGGAGGGATCGGCCGGCAGGCCGGTGATGCCGTCACCCTTGCGGGGGTTGGCGGGGTAGCCGGCCGCCGCCATCACCACGCCGAGCGCGAATCGGCGGTCCCACTGCAGCTCCACCGTGTCGAGCGTGCCATCGGTGGCATGCATCATCACGTCGACCAGATCGCTCTTGAGCCGCATCATGATCGGCTGAGTCTCCGGGTCGCCCATGCGGGTGTTGAACTCCAGCGTCTTGGGCTGTCCGTGGGCATCGATCATCAAGCCGGCATAGAGGAAGCCGGTGAACGGGATGCCGTCTCTCGCCATGCCGGCGATCGTCGGCAGGATGATTTCCTGCATGGCCCGCGCGTGGACGTTCGGGGTCACGACCGGCGCGGGGGAATACGCACCCATGCCGCCGGTGTTCGGACCGGTGTCACCATCGCCCACGCGCTTGTGATCCTGGCTGGTGGCCAGCGGCAGCACGTTCTTGCCGTCACACAGCACGATGAAGCTGGCTTCCTCACCCTGCAGGAATTCTTCAATCACGACGCGGGCGCCGCCGGCGTTGTGAACGACGCCAAGGGTGTTGTCTTCCAGCATGAAACGCACTGCTTCGTGCGCTTCCTCGAGCGTCATCGCGACCACCACGCCCTTGCCGGCGGCCAGGCCGTCTGCCTTGACGACGATGGGGGCGCCGAGCTTGTCGATGTAGGCATGCGCGGCGGCCGGATCGCTGAAGGTTTCATAGGCGGCGGTCGGGATGCCGTGCCGCTTCATGAAGTCCTTGGCGAAAGCCTTCGAGCTTTCGAGCTGCGCAGCGGCCTTGGTGGGGCCGAAGATGCGCAGGCCGCGCGAGCGGAACACGTCCACCACGCCCTGAGACAGCGGCGCCTCGGGGCCCACCACCGTCAATCCGACCTTTTCTGCGACCGCGAAATCCGCGAGCTGCTGCGGGTCGGTGATCGCCACGTTGGTCAGGCGCTTGTCCAGCGCCGTGCCACCGTTGCCGGGGGCCACGTAGACGTGTTGCACCTTCTCGCTGGCGGCCAGCTTCCAGGCCAGGGCGTGCTCGCGGCCACCGCCGCCAATCACCAGGACGTTCATGCAAGACTCCGTGCGTTCAACAGGCGAATGTCGCCAGTGCGCATCATTCTTCGATTTCAGCGTTGTGGTAGACGTCCTGCACGTCATCCAGGTCTTCGATCACGTCCAGCAGCTTTTGCATGCGGGCCGCGTCGTCGCCCGACAGGCTGATGGTGTTCTCGGCACGCATGGTCACCTCCGAGATCTCGGGCTTCAAGCCGGCGCCTTCCAGCGCGTTCTTGACCGCCTCGAAGTCGCCCGCGGCGCACAGCACCTCGATCGAACCGTCTTCGCCGGTGATGACGTCTTCGGCACCAGCCTCGAGCGCGACTTCCATCACCTTGTCTTCCGAGGTGCCGGGGGCGAACACGAACTGGCCGCAATGCTTGAACTGGAAGGCCACGGAGCCTTCGGTGCCCAGGTTGCCGCCGTATTTGCTGAACGCATGGCGGACCTCGGCCACGGTGCGCACGCGGTTGTCGGTCATGCAGTCGACGATGATGGCGGCGCCACCGATGCCGTAGCCTTCGTAGCGGATTTCCTCGTAATTCACGCCTTCGAGGTTGCCTGTCGCCTTGTCGATGTTGCGCTTGACCGTGTCCACCGGCAGGTTGACGGCCTTGGCCTTTTCAATCGCCAGCCGCAGGCGGGGGTTGGAACCTGGGTCACCGCCGCCGAGGCGGGCAGCCACCATGATTTCACGAATGACGCGGGTCCAGGCCTTGCCGCGCTTTTCGTCCTGGCGGCCCTTGCGGTGCTGGATATTGGCCCATTTGGAATGACCGGCCATGAAAACTCCTGTGCCGCCACCTTGTCGCGCCATCGCCAGAATCAGAGATGGCCCAGGCAGCGTTGTCGTCGACGGGGAACCGATCATTTTAGCGGGGCGGCGCGTTGACAGGCCGGAAGGCCCCCCGCACACTCGCGCCCCTTGCAGTCACTCAGCCGCTTTGGTGCATGGCCCTCGCCCTGACGGAACAGCAATTGGCGGCCTCGGCCCTCGGCCTTCTGGCGCAACCCGCACTCTGGACGCAGCTGCATCTTCCGGCCGCTACGACCGCCTCGGCAGCCGACTCCCCCTGGACCACCTACTGGGCCACCCGGATCGACAGCAGTCTTGATGCGGCCGAGTCACGTGGTCTGCTCGAAGCGGCCTTCGCCGCCTTCACTTCGCAGGCCGACCACCCCGGCGAGATGCTGTGCCTGGCCTCCATCATCGAGAGCTACTACGTCGACGAAGGTTCGCTGGAGCCTTTGGACGCATGGATCGCTGAACTCGAGCGGCGCCTTCCCGCCGAGGGAGGCTGGGCGTCCCCAGAGCTCGAAGCACGGGTGCTCGCCTGCGGCGTGGGCATCCTGCTGCGCGACCAGACTCACCCGTTGCTGGCCGCATGGGCCCGACGCGGATCGGCGCTCGTTCGACAGCTCAAGCCCGGCGCATCCCGCCTGAAGCTGGCCACCTTCCTCGCCCAGTACCACCTCTGGCGAGGCGAATTCAGCCGTGCGAGCCTCATTGTCGAAGCCTTGCCCGGCCTGGACATGACCGGCCTGTTGCCGGGCGAAGCCTTGGTGTGGCTGGAAACGCTGGCCACCCATGCCCGGTATGCCGCCGAACCTGAACGCGGCCAGCAGGCCATCGACGCCGCACTGCAGATCGTTCGCCAACACGGCCTGCGCCAGCACAAATACGCGCTCCATGCCCATGGGGCGTCGCTGGCGCTGGCGGCGCACGACGCCAAGGCAGCGCGCGATCACATCGAAGCGATGCGCCCAACGCTCGACCGTGGGCCACAAGCCGACCAGACCCACTACTGGCACTTCAGCGCCGGGTTGGCGTTGCTCCAGTGTGACACCGCATCATCGATCGAGCTGGCGCGCGCCGCCCTCGACAATTCGGCCGAGATCGGGGGGCCGTACCGCACGGCGACCCACGCCTTGAGCCTGGGCCAAGCGTTGCTGGCGGCGGGCCGGTACGGCGACGCGACGGCTGCCATGGATCAAGCCCTGGCCGCGGCACGGCCGATCGATGCCCAATTGCTGGTCTTCACCGCGCTGTTGATGCGGGCCGCCTGCCTGCATCGGCAAGACCGCCAGGCCGAGGCGCTGGCCGCGCTGCAAGAGGCCTGGAGCACGGCCGCCGCTCGGGGATTTCGGGCCACCGCGGTGTGGTGGCTACCGGAGGTCGTGGCCGACATGGCCGCCCTGGCGCTGGCCCATGACATCGAAACCGGCTTCGTCCGGCGCTTCGTTCGACTCCACGCGCTGCCGGCGCCGACCCATTCGCCCGACAACTGGCCGTGGTCGTTGACCCTGCGCACCTTCGGCGAATTCGAAGCCTCGCTCCACGAGACCCCGCTTGGCCGCACCGGCGGCAAGACCGCGCAACGGCCGCTCGACCTGCTGCGGGCGATCTTGGCCCACGGGGAGAGCCCGCTGCCGGTCGCCACCGTGCTGGACTGGCTGTGGCCGGACACCGACCCCGGCGCGCAACGCAAGGCCTTCGACGTGGCGCTGCTGCGTCTGCGCCGCCTGTTGGGCGACGCCCAGCTGGTGAGGCTGGAGGGAGGCAAGCTGTCGCTGGACGGGCGCTGGGTATGGAGCGATGTCGGGGCGTTGCATGGCCTGATGCAGCAGATCGGCTCGGCGCATGGGGCCTCGATGGCCCAGTTGAGGGCTTGGGGGCAACCGTTGCTGGGCCTGATGCGCGGCCCGTTCCTGATCGGCGAGGACGCGCCGTGGGTCCAGTCGGCCCGCCAACGCTACCAGCAGCGTTTCGTGATCACCGTGGCACAACTGGCTTCGCACATCGAACCGCTCGACCCGGCAGCGTCGGTCCAGCTGTACGAAAGGGCGCTGGACATCGAGCCGCTGGCCGAATCACTCAGCCGCCGTCTCATGCGCCTGCACTCGCAGCTGGGCCAGCACGCCGAGGCACTGCGGGCCTGGCGGGCCTGCTGCACCATGCTGGGCGTCGCCGCCGGCATCGGCCCGTCGGAGGACACACGTCGCCTGGCGGTCGAACTGGGGCTGCCTGCCTGGCGGCCATGAGCCCGGCAGTCCTTCAGGACCGATCGGGTCGACTCGCGCATGTGTGGCCTTAGGGGGATATCGGTGGGGCCTCGGTAGGGCATCGGTAAGACCGGGTCGGCGAAGCTGTTGGCAGGTCGAAAGACCCGATTCAATTGGCTGTCACCCCCATATCAACCTTCAGGAGGCGCCGTGCGTCATCACCCCCTTGCCCTTGCTGCCCTGGCTCTGTCTTCGCTCACCTGGACCCCTGCGGCCCACGCCACCGCCGACTGGCTGACCGCCGCCCCCACCTGTGTGCCGGATTCACCGCAGAGTCTGGACTTCGGCCTGACCAGCTTGACCGGCGGCTACGTACGCTCAGCCGGACGCAACCCCCCGGTGGCCTATTTCTGTCCGGTCTGGAACCCGGACGATCTGACCTCCGCCATACCGACCTGGAAGTCACTCAAGCTGCAAGCCCTCGATCCGAACTCGGGCGGCGGCAGCGTGGTGGCGACGCTCTATGCCAAGAGCCGCAGCAGCGGAGCCGTCAGCCCGGTCGCCACGGTCAGCAGCGGTCTGTCGAGCATCGTCACGGTGACCAGCGTGCCGCTGCCGGCCGCGCTGAACTTCAAGCGCAATGCCTACTACGTGACCATCCAGATCGATGCACCCACCCAACCGGCCGAGGCGCACATGGTGATGCTCACCAACTGACGCCCACGTGGGTTAGGGCGTGTTCACACTACGGAGCCCCGATGCGTTGCCACCAGAACCGGTCGAGCGCAAGGCGTAAAACGAAGCCGGGGTGCGACCCCGGCGAGGCTTTGCAACGCCGCGGGCGGCTGGTTCTGGTGGCAACCCTTCGGGAACGGGCCGTCCAGGGCGCATGGCGGCGTTGCCCACCTTGCCCAGGCACCAGCCTGGGCGGCGGCGGGCGCCTTGCCCTGCTTCCCTGGACAACCCGTTCGCACGGGGCTGCGTAGTGTGAACACGCCCTAGGGGGTGTGGCCTCCCACACCCGAATGGCTCCTGGCGCGAGAACGGAAGGAGATCGGTAGGACGCCCGACCGAACAGTAGGTACCGGGCCGACACACGGCAACGGTCCATCCTCAAAACCTACTGGAGTTCATCATGTCTTTCCGTTTTTCGTTCGCTTCGACGTTTGTCCTGCTCTCTGCCGCACTGGCTTGCGGCCAGGTGGCCGCACAAGCCGATCACAGCTGGACCAGCATCGGCGCCGTCGGCAGCGTCACGCCGGCTGAGCAGGGCAGCGTGGAGCAGTCCATCAACTGGGCGCGAGTGCCTTTCGGCCTCGCCTCCGGCAGCGCCACCTTGCGCTACAACGTGACCGCAGTCGATGGCTTGTTCGTACCGCCCCCCGCCCTGAGCAGCTTCGCTTTCGGCATGCGATTCATCGACAACGGCGCGTCGGGTCGCGTGCAACTGCGGCTGCGTTCATACGACCGAAGCACAGGCGCTCTGACCACGATCGAAGCGCTCGACAGCAACGACGTCGCTCCCAGCAGCAGCGCGCAGTCGACCTTCAAGTGCATCGCCCACGACTTCGACTTCTCTCAAAAAACCTACTTCGTGGAAGCCGTGCTCAGCAAAACGGCATTGGCGGGACGCGCGCAACTGGGTGCCACCTGGATCACCCCAACCACGTGCATCGTTTCACCATGACGGTGCGGAGACTGGTGTTCCGTGTCGGGGTAGGCCGAGATTGACTCCGTCGTACGGCTGAGCGCTAATATCAAGCTCCATCAGCCCGGCCCCTGTATCCGGGCTCGAGTGCCAAATATTGGAGGTTTCGTATGCGCCTACAGCCCGTTGTGCCCGCCCTGCTTCTGAGTGTTCTCGCCGTGCTGGCGGGTTGTGCGACTCCGGCTCCCCAGCCAGAGCCCGACGCGCCAGTCGCCGCTGCGGACATTCCTGATCCGTCGCGTCAGAAGTGCGCCACCTCCACAGGGAGCCGGATTCCGCAGACCTGCTCCAACCTCGTCAAATCGACGAGCAACACGGCGGCGATCCGAGAAATGCAGCGCCACAGCCCCATGGAAGGCGGAAAGTAAGCGCGACCTCGCATCAATTGCAACGATCAGGCGGCGGTGCATCTCACCGCCGCCTTTTCTTTTGCTGATGAAGCTTGATACTTCGTTCGGCAACTGTCTGTGACGTAACCCGTTACCATGTTTCGGTGCACGGCCCTCGGGCCAACAGAATGCACCGCGATACCAAACCAACTCTTGTGGAGGTTCCCATGCGTCATCGACGCGGCGCTCTGGCTTTGGCCTTGGTGGCTGGCCTGAGCGGTCTTCTTGGCGCCTGTGCGGCGCCCACATCGACCACCGAAGTCGCCAGTTCGGACATATCGGCTCCTCGGGACTGCGAGCCGCAAACGGGCACCCGCGTGCCAGCCTCGTGCACCAAGGCTCGCGCCAGCCGCAGCAACGCTGCAGCGGGCGAGGCCAGCCCCGGGAACACAGCAAAGTAAACGCGGCCAGTCGACTCCGCTAGACTGGGGTGGCCTTGCCACCCCAGTTTTTTTGGTAGTCCTTCCATGGCCGATCCCCTTCTCGTCGCCAAGCATGGCGACACCGAATGTCACCTGCTGCCCAGCCTGGCGAATCGCCATGGGCTGATCACCGGCGCCACCGGCACCGGCAAGACCATCACGCTGCAGACACTGGCCGAAGGTTTCTCGAAGATCGGCGTGCCGGTCTTCATGGCCGACGTGAAGGGTGACCTGACGGGCATCACCCAAGCCGGCCGCATCAGCGACAAGCTGGCCACGGTGCTGCAAGAGCGCGGTCTCGAACCACCCACTCCGCTCGCCTGCCCCGCCACCTTGTGGGACGTGTTTGGCGAGATGGGGCATCCCGTCCGCGCCACGATTTCAGACATGGGGCCCTTGCTGCTGGCCCGCATGCTGGCGCTGAACGAAACCCAGAGCGGCGTGCTGAACCTGGTCTTCAAGATCGCCGACGACCACGGCCTGGCCCTGCTCGACCTGAAAGACCTGCGCGCCATGCTGCAGCACGTCGGCGAGAACGCGAGCCAGTACACCACCGAGTACGGCAATGTCAGCGCCGCCAGCATTGGCGCCATCCAGCGGGGGCTGCTGCAGATCGAAGAGCAAGGGGGCGACCAGTTCTTTGGCGAGCCGATGCTCAACATCGGCGACTTCATGCAGACCGTCGAAGTGGCCCACGGGGGCGTTTCGACGCCGATGGGGGTGATCAACATCCTCGCGGCCGACAAGTTGATGAATGCGCCGCGGCTTTACGCCACGTTCTTGCTGTGGATGCTGTCCGAGCTGTTCGAGACGCTGCCCGAGGTGGGCGATGTCGAAAAGCCCAAGCTCGTCTTCTTCTTCGACGAGGCGCACCTGCTGTTCAAGGATGCCCCGGCCGCCCTGGTCGAGCGCATCGAACTCGTCGTCCGCCTCGTGCGCAGCAAGGGCGTGGGCGTCTACTTCGTGACCCAGAACCCGCTGGACGTGCCCGACACGGTGCTTGGCCAGTTGGGCAACCGCGTGCAGCATGCCTTGCGGGCATTCACCCCGCGCGACCAGAAGGCCGTGCGGACGGCCGCCGAAACGATGCGCGCCAACCCCGCGCTGGATGTCGCCGCGGCCATCGGCGAGTTGGCTGTCGGCGAAGCCTTGGTCAGCTTCCTGGACGACAAGGGGCGGCCGAGCATCACCCAGCGCGTCTTCGTGGTTCCGCCGGGCGGCCAGATCGGCCCGGTCACACCGGCGCAGCGGCAAGCCTTGCTGCAAGATTCGCTGGTGGCCGGCGTCTACGAAAAGGCCATCGACCGAGAATCGGCCTACGAGAAGCTCAAGGGACGGGCGGTGGCCAGTGCCGACACGGCGCAGTCCATGGCCGACGAAGCAGATCGCGCCACCCGCCGAGCCCCGGAAGGCGCGCCTGCTGCCGAAACCAGCGCGGCGGGCGGCGGCCTGTGGGGCGGGCTCAGCGATGTGCTGTTCGGCAGCACCGGCCCTCGCGGCGGCCGGCGTGAAGGCCTGGCCGAATCGGCTGCGCGCAGCGCGATGCGCTCGGTGGGTTCGGCCGTGGGCCGCGAGATCGTGCGCGGGGTGCTGGGCTCCATCCTGGGCGGCGGCTCACGTCGACGGCGCTGACCGTTCGCCGCCGTTCGGCGGCTCGCATACTGCCCCACTGCGCGGAGCAGGTCGTGACGCCATCCCCACGGTGGTTCACGCCAAGGTGCGCGCGGTTGGCGCCCTCTGTCCACCGGTCGTCGCAGGCGGCTGGCGCCGCGCGGTGCCGGGCGGACAATGAACGCGATGGCTGAACAACGACCCACCTCCGGCCTGCCCATGGGCACGCCATGGCCCCACCCCTGGCCGCGCCGAATGCTGCGCCACGTTGCGTACGCCTTGGTGCTCGGCAGCGCCGTGGCGTTGGTGCTGGTGCTGCTGTTTCCGAGGTCGTCATGGCGCACCTGGGTCTTTTCTTGGTGCATTGCCATGGGCTGCAGCGTATCGATCGATGTGTTGCGTCACCTGGCCTCGGCTTGGGTCTACCGCCATGACACCGAACCCAGCCTGGCCTCACAGTCGGATTGGCCCGGCTGGGGCTGGATGTCGGTTTGCCTGGTGCTGGGCACCACCGTGGGCTTCACCGGCGGGGCCGAGCTTGCCGGCTGGATGACTGGCGCGAAGGGATCTCAGCTGTTCAGCGGCGGCCAAGACATGGGCGTGGGAATGCTGTTGATCTCGCTGATTCCAGGGGTGGGCGCCACCTTCTACTTCCACTCCCGCGGGCAATTGCAAACCGCCAAGGCGCAGGCCGAGGCCGCGCAGCGCCAGGCCGCGGAGACCAAGCTGAAGCTGCTTGAATCACAGCTCGAGCCGCACATGCTGTTCAACACGCTGGCCAACCTTCGGGCGCTGATCTCGATCGACCCCGAGCGCGCCCAAGCCATGCTCGACCGGCTGATCGACTTCCTGCGCGCCACCTTGGGCGCCAGCCGTACCTCGATGCATCCTTTGTCGGCGGAGTTTTCTCGGCTCGCGGACTACCTCGCGCTGATGCAGATCCGCATGGGGGACCGCTTGCAGGTGGAACTCGACTTGCCGCCCAGCTTGGCCGCCAACCCGGTCCCTCCGCTGCTGCTGCAGCCCCTGGTGGAAAACGCCATCAAGCACGGTCTGGAGCCGCGACGTGGTCCTGGGTTGATAAGGGTCGAGGCCCGCGTGGAGGCTGCCGACCTGGTGCTGCGCGTGTCGGACACGGGTGTGGGCCTCCAGCCAGCCCGGTCCGGCCCGGACAGCGCAGCGCCCGCCGGCTCGGGTTTCGGACTTGTTCAGGTGCGGGAACGGCTGGCCACGCTCTACGGCGAACGAGCCTCATTGCAGATGGCGCCCGGATCGGGCACGGCCGGCGGCACTGTCGTCACACTGCGGTGGCCCTTGGCCTCCATCCCCTCCACCCAGGAACCTCAGACACCATGAGCGACGCCTCTGTTGACGACCCCGGCCTGGCCGCCACCGCACTCATCGCCGAGGACGAGCCCCTGCTGGCCCACGCCTTGCAGGCCGAGTTGCGGCGCGCCTGGCCAGGTCTGCAGGTGGTGGCCCACGCCCCTGACGGTGACGCCGCCGTCGAGCTGGCGCTGCAGCACCTCCCCGAGTTGCTGTTTCTGGACATCCGCATGCCCGGGCGCAGTGGCCTCGAAGCGGCCCAGGCGATCGTGGAGGATTGGCCGGCGGATCGGTTGCTGCCGCTGGTCGTGTTCATCACGGCCTACGATCAATATGCCTTGCAGGCGTTTGAAGCCACGGCCGTCGACTACCTCCTCAAGCCAGTGCAGTCGGCGCGCCTGGTTGCGTCCTGCCAGCGTCTCAGGGGGCTTGTCGCGCGGCGGCGCCCTGCGGCCGGCCAGCCCGTGTCTTCGCTCCACACCGGGTCGGGGGGCGGCACGGCCGGCCCCGATGGTGAGCACCTGCTGAGCCAATTGCGTCAGTTGCTGGGCGCGCCACCCAGTGCGGGCAGCGCACCGCAGTGGTTGAGTGTGGTGCAAGCCTCCATCGGCTCGACCGTGCACATGGTGCCGATCGAAGACGTCATCTACTTCGAAGCCGCGGACAAATACATCCGCGTCATCTCGGCCACGCGTGAATACCTGATCCGTACATCGCTGCGCGAGTTGCTGCCGCAACTGGATCCGCAGAGGTTCTGGCAGGTGCACCGCGGCACGGTCGTGCAGGCCCGCGAGATTGACCAGGCACTTCGCGACGAAGCGGGGCGCGTCCAGCTGGTGCTGCGTCAGCGGCCCGAGCGGCTGAACGTCAGCCGCATCTACGCGCCTCGATTCAAGGGCATGTGAACGAGCGTGGACCGCGGGCCCGGCGCCCCACGGTTCGCCTGCCGCCGGTATCCATTGGCGCCACGTGCCGACCTCTCACGAACGCCAGTGACCGGGCGTCGCAAAGCGCTCGTCCGGCAGCCCTGGATGCCCGACCATGCAGTCGTCTTTCAACACCCACGACTCGACTGCCATGAGCACTTGCACCTGCACCGCCACCCAGCTGTCCGATGACCCGATCGTGCGCCGTGCCCGCGACCGGGTGGCCGTCAAGCTCGGATTCCTGGTTCACCTGGTCGTCTTCACGGCGGTGAACTTCGGCATGTTCCTCATGACCGAAATGCTTGGCGTGCGGGGCTGGATCCACATGCCGCTGTGGGGGTGGGGCATCGGCCTCGTCATCCACGGCGCGGTGACCCTCATCCGCCTGCTCGGCGAAGGTACGCACGAACGGCTGCTCGGCGCCGAAATCGCACGCCTGCGCGAGCGCAGTTGATCGACGCGAAAGTACGGGCTGCCCGCGGGAAGCGCAGCCCCACGCGATCCGGGCTCAGGACGCTTTTTCGCCCAACAGAAGCGGCTTGAGGGTGGTGTCGGCCGGCTTGTCGCCCAGCCAGATCTTGAGCAAGGCGTTGTAGAAGGCCAGATCGGGGAGCGGCTCGGAGACCGACTTGCCGTTCAGGGTCATGACCGTGCCGGTGCCGGGCACCCAGTCGGTGATCAGCGTGTCACCCTTCTTCAGGCTGCCCTGGGTGGTGAAGATCTCGCCGAACTTGGCCATCTGACTGACCAGCTTGCTCTTCTCGGCCTTGTCGGTGTTCTTGTTGATGCCGCTCATGAAGGCTTCGCCGAAGTCCTCGCCGCTGACATCGCGCAGCATCACGAGCGTGAAGCGGCGCGGCCCGTCGACCGCCAACACCTCGGCCGGGGTCTTCTTCTTCTCGGGCAGGTACAGGCCCATCACATAGACCTTGAAGATGGCGCGGGTACGAACGCCGGCCCCATTGAGCTTCAGATCCTTGCCCGCCACCTTGGCGGTTTCATCCAACTTGACCCCTTCGACCTCGACCGCAGCAGCCGGCAACGCCAGCGCCATGGCGCACAGCAGTCCGCCCATCAGGCGGGGGATCGCGGAACTCAGTTTCATGCGGACTCCAGACTAGGAATGAGAAAGTGAGAACAGGGCCTGGTTCGGCCTGCCTCGTATCAGGTCACAGCGGTGGTCTGCCTGTCAAGGCAGGGAAACAGGTGATGGCGTGCCACACCGCAAACCCGGCATGACAACGCGGCGCCACGGTCTTCGGTTGTCGCGCCCGGCAGCTGGGCACCGCCGGATGCGAAGGATGTGGCGACATCCACAACCCAGAGGCAGCGTCCACGCGGCGGCGGCCCGGGTCAAGCCTCGAGCTTGAACAGGCTCACCGTCTGCTCGAGGTTTTGGGATTGGCTGCGCAGCGATTCGGCCGCCGCCGCCGCCTGCTCGACCAACGCCGCGTTTTGCTGCGTGGAGCTGTCCATCTGATCGATGGTTCGGCTGACCTGCTCGATGCCTTCGCTTTGCTCCTGGCTTGCCGTGCTGATCTCGCTCATGATGTCGTTGACTCGCCGCACGCTGGCCACGACCTCGTCCATCGTCGTACCGGCCTGCGCCACCAGCTTGCTGCCAAGGGCCACCTTTTCGACCGAATCGGTGATCAGGGTCCGGATTTCCTTGGCGGCGCCGGCCGAGCGCTGTGCCAGCGATCGCACCTCGCCGGCCACCACCGCGAAGCCGCGGCCCTGCTCGCCGGCACGGGCTGCTTCCACGGCCGCGTTCAGCGCGAGGATGTTGGTCTGGAAGGCGATGCCGTCGATCACGCCGATGATGTCGCCGATCTTCTTCGACGACGCGTCGATCGAGCCCATGGTCTGCACCACCTGCGACACCACATCGCCGCCCTGGCGGGCGACCTCCGAAGCGGATCGCACCAGCGCATCCGCCTGGCGGGCGTTGTCGGCGTTTTGACGCACGTTGTTGGTCAGGTCCTTGATCGAGTGCGCCGTCTGTTGCAAGGAGGCGGCCTGCTGCTCGGTGCGCGTCGACAAGTCCATGTTGCCGCTGGCGATTTCGGCCGAGGCGGCTGCAATCGATTCCGTCCCTTGGCGCACGTTTCCGACGATGCGCTGCAGGCAATCGTTCATGTCCACCAAGGCGGCCATCAGCTGGCCGGTTTCATCGTGCGTTCGCACCTCCAGGCGCGTGGTCAGGTCGCCCGCAGCCACCCGCTGGGCGATCTTCACCGCATTCGTCAGCGGCACGGTGATGCTGTGGGTGGACAAGTAAGCCACCCCGAGGCTCAGGGCCGCCGCACCGAGCGCCATGCCCAGAATCAGCAGGCCCGTCCGCTTGGCCTGTGCCGCCGAGGCTGTCCGAGCCTCTTCCATCTGGCTGTGCTGATAGCTGATGAATTTGTCCAGTGCGGCGAAGTACTTCAGCTGGGCCGGACGAACCGCGAAGATGAACTTCACCATCGCATCGTCCTTGTTGTCTTCGGCAATCAGCTGCGAAAAGGCGGTGGTGACTGGCTTGAACTTGTCGCGCATCGCCGACAACTCTTTCAGGTGCTCCTGGCCCGCCTCGTCCGTGACCAGCGTCTTGAGGGCATCGAAGGTCGCATCGTTGGCCTTCATCACCTTGTCGATGTTCTCGAGCTCCTTCTTGATCTGACTCGGCTCGGTCATGATCAGGATGTTGCCCATGTTGCGCGACACCTCGCTCAGCTCGGACTTGATCTGCCCGGCGACGACCGTCTTCTGGTAGCGATCGCCCACCAGCAGGGCGATCTCGTCGCTCATGGCGCCGATGCGCATGTAGGCCATGGCTGCCATGGCGCCGAAAACGGCGATGACGATGCCGAAGCCCATGGCCAAGCGTTGGCCGATCTTGAGTCGCGTGATGTCGAACATTCTCATTTCCGTGCGTGCAATGGGCCCATGGGCCAGCCAGGGCTCCGCCGGCGATCGGGCGGGCCTGCGCTCTCACGGTCATTTTCGGCAGCCGGGCCGGAATCTTGAGCTCAGAAATGAGGGCCAATCGCGGGCCTTCTGCACGCTGCCACGCAGCATTCATGCACCAGCCGAGCGCTGATGGCAAAACGGCCGGTGCCCGAAGGCACCGGCCGTTGCGTGATGCGAAATCAGTGAGGCCGCCGCTGAGGCGGCGCCGGTATCAGCGAACTGGCGCCGCAGCCATCGGGCCGTACACACCGCGGCCTGGGCGCACCGGATGCCAGTTCTGCACCGGCGGGTGGCCCGGGCGGTAGATCACGGGCGGGCGGTAATACACCGGCCGCGGCGCGTAGACCACAGGCGCCACGTACACCGGCCGAGGGGCCACGTAGACGGGCGGCGGCGGCGCATACACGACCGGCGGCGGCACGTAGACCGGCGGCGGGGCGTACACCACGGGGGCCGGAGCGTAGTAGCGGGCGTGTCCGTTGCCAATGACGGTGCCCACCTGGACGCCCGGGGCGATGGGCGCATTGATGCCCACCGACCAGCTGACACCAGCGTGCGCTGGCGTACTGAGAGCGGCCACGGCCAGCGTGGCGGCGAAGGGGGCAAGGCGAAGCAAACGGGTCAACATTCGGGGCTCCTCTCGGATGGCGGCCGGCATTCGCGACCTGTGAGCGTCCAACGGGCCGCGGCGTCGCGCCGTTGACGGTGCACTGGTGGCAAGTTGTAACCCCACGCCGTGCCACGGCGACGCTGGCCAGCTGCCCCTGCCTCCACGGCCAGCGCGACGGGGTGCCGCCTACAATCAAACCACCTATTTCCTCTGCGAACCACACCGCTTCATGAGCGACGCCAAGCCCCACTCTGCCCCCGAGGCAGCCAAGCCAAGCAACTTCCTGCGCACGATCATCGAGCGCGACGTGGCGGCGGGCACCTACGACCAGCGACCCTACGGCGGCACCCCGGGCGATGCGGCACACCATGCGGCGGGCCCAACGGATCCGGCTCGGGTGCGCTTGCGCTTCCCCCCTGAACCCAACGGCTACCTGCATGTGGGCCACGCCAAGAGCATCTGCCTGAACTTCGGTCTCGCCCGCGATTTCGGTGGCGTGTGCCACCTGCGCTTCGACGACACCAACCCCGAGAAGGAAGACCAGGAGTACGTCGACGCGATCGAAGAAATGGTGAAGTGGCTGGGTTGGGACTGGAACGCCTTCGGCACCAGCCACCTGTACTTCGCCAGCGACTACTTCGACTTCATGTACCGCGCCGCCGAACACCTGATCGAGCGCGGGCTTGCCTATGTGGACGAACAGAGCGCCGATGAGATGCGCGCCAACCGTGGCGACTTCAACACGCCCGGCAAGGACAGCCCGTACCGCGCCCGCACGCCGTCTGAGAACCTGGCGCGCTTTCGCGAGATGCGTGATGGTGTGCACGCCGATGGCTCGATGGTGCTGCGTGCCAAGATCGACATGGCGTCGCCAAACATCAACCTGCGCGACCCGGCCATCTACCGCATCCGCCGGGCCACCCACCACAACACCGGCGACAAGTGGTGCATCTACCCGATGTACACCTACGCCCATCCGATCGAGGACGCGCTGGAGCGCATCACCCACTCGATCTGCACGCTCGAGTTCGAAGACCAGCGCCCGTTCTACGACTGGCTGCTGGAGCGTCTGGCCGAAGGCGGCTTGCTGTCGCACCCCCTGCCCAAGCAGTACGAGTTCGGGCGACTGAACCTGAGCTACGTGATCACCAGCAAGCGCAAGCTGAAGCAGTTGGTGGACGAGGGCCACGTGTCCGGTTGGGACGACCCCCGCATGCCCACGCTCGCGGGCATGCGCCGCCGCGGTTACACGCCATCTGCCATCCGCAAGATGGCCGACGATTCCGGCGCCAGCAAGACCAACATCTGGCTCGACTATTCGGTGCTGGACATCGCCCAGCGCGACGACCTCGACCCGCAGGTGCCGCGTGCCATGGCGGTGATCGACCCGCTGCCGCTCAAGCTCACGAACTGGAAGGATGTGTTCGGCTCGGCCGACCACCGCGAGCCCTGCCAGGCCCCGGTTCACCCGCACCACCCGGAGCGCGGCGTGCGCCAATTCAGCCTGGGCCCGACCCTCTGGATCGAGCGCGACGACTTCGCTGAAGTGCCGGCCAAGGGCTTCTTCCGTCTCTTCCCGGGCAACAAGGTGCGCTTGAAGTACGGCGTCGTCGTGGAATGCACGGGCTGCGAGAAAGATGCCAGCGGGCAGATCACGGCCGTCACGGCCACGGTGGTGCCCGACACTAAGAGCGGCACCCCGGGCGCGGACGCCATCAAGGTCAAGGGCGTGATCACCTGGGTGGCGGCACACGAGGCCGTGGCGACCGAGTTGCGCTTGTTCGATCGCCTCTTCACCGAGCCCCAGCCCGACGCCGGCGGCCGCGACTATCTCAGCGTGCTCAACCCGAACAGCAAGCGGGTGGTGCAGGGCTACATCGAGCCATCGCTGGCCGACGTGCCCGCCGAGACCCGAGTGCAGTTTGAACGCCACGGCTACTTCATCACCGATCGGATGGATCACCGCGCCAACCAGCCGGTGATCAACCGGATCACGGGCCTGAAAGACGGCTGGTCGAAGTGACGACATGACCCCAAGAGGCGCCTCCCGCGCCTCTTGTTCTTTGGTGAGGGCATCGGCCGCGGCCATGTCGGAATCGTTCAAGACGAGCGCGGTGGACGGCGACAGACTGGCGACCATGAACAACGCCACCACCGCGCAACGCCCAGCCGACTCACCTCGTTCCACCCCGACCCAGCCCCCCGGGCCGCCGCGCCGCTGGTGGGGCCTGCCGCTGATGCGCTCGATGCGGGCGGACTACCTCGGCTTCACGTCCGGCCTGCATCGGCAATACGGCGACATGGTGCACATGCGCCTGGGGCCGGAGCGAACCTACGACCTTTTCACTCCGGAGCTGGTGCGCGAGGCCTTGGTGGACAACGCCGACGGGCTGATCCGCTGGCAACGGGGCATCGAGGTGTTCGAGGAGGTGTTCGGCCAGAGCGTGCTGGTCACCGAGGGGGCGCTGTGGCAACGCCAACGGCGCATGCTGCAGCCAGCCTTCTCTCCAAAGCGGGTGGCCGGTTACGCCGAACTCATGCGCGCAGCCGCGGCCGATGCGCTCGAGGCCGCCGTGCCTGCGGGTCAAGCCCAGGCCACAGTGGGCATGGACGCGCTGTGGACCCGGGTGGCGATGGACGTGATCATGCGCACACTGTTTTCCAGCCGCGCCTCGAACGACGCCCGCGATGCCGCCGAGGCCACCCAGGTGCTGTCTGAAATGGCCATGCGTGAGATGTACTGGCCTTTCACGCCGCCCAATTGGCTGCCCCTGCCCGGCAAGGCGGCCAAGCGCCATGCCATGAAGGCCCTGCGCAGCTTGGTATCGCGCCACATCGAGTCCCGGCGGGGCGACCCGTCAACGAATATGCCCAGCGACGATCTGCTGGCCCACTTGATGGCCCTGCGAGACGAGACGACCGGCGAGGCCTTGTCCGCCACCGAAATCTTCGACCAATGCATGGTCAGCTTTCAGGCGGGCCACGAGACCTCCGCGACGGCGCTGCTGTGGTGGAGCCGCCTGATGGCCGAACACCCCGACGCTGCGCGACGTGCATGCGAGGAGGTGGATGAGGTGCTCGGCGAACGCGACCCGTCCGCCCAGGATCTGCCGGCCCTGCCCTGGTTGACGGCGACGCTGAAGGAGGCGATGCGCCTGTATCCGCCGGTCGCAGCGGTCATGACCCGCCGCACCACCCGCGAGATGACCTTGGGGGGATGGCCCATCCCCCGTGGCGCCCTGCTGCGCATCACCCCGTGGGTGATTCAGCGTGACCCTCGCGTCTATGAGCAGCCCGAGGCGTTCCGGCCCGAGCGTTTCATGCCGGGCGCCACACCGCCGCCGCGTGGCGCCTGGATGCCCTTTGGCGCCGGCCCGCGGGTCTGCATCGGCCAGCACTACGCGATGCTGGAGATGACCAACGTCTCGGCCATGCTGCTGCAGCGCTACACCGTCTCATTGCCCGACGGCGCGGGCCCCTGTGAACCGGTGATGAATGTGACGCTGCGGCCGCGCCATGGCGTGCAGTTGCTGCTCGCGAGGCGCCCGAGCTTCAGGAACGCTGGCGTGGCGTGATCCGCGTCGCGAGCGGTGCGGGGCGGTAGCCAGGCTCGAAGCGGCACCCACTGCCGAAGCGCGCCTGCATCGCCTGGCAATCGGCCGCGATGCGCTCGGGCGTCGGCTTGTCGCCCTGCACGGCCCAGCGCAGCAGCGCCTGCATCAAGGCGGGGTAGACCGGATCACTCAGGTAGCTGTGCTCGCTGTCTCGGGTGAATGTCTGAACCAGGTGATCGCCGCGGCCTGCGCGCTGCATGGTGCGGGCAAATTCGTGGTCGAGCTCGACAAAGGCGGTGGCGTCGTCAATGCCGTGCACCGTGAGCACCGGAAGATCGATCAAGCCGGTGGGGTCGGTGTCCTCGCTGAAGCGCCGGGCCGCCACCGGGTCGGCCGCATAACGCGCCACCTGCGCATTGAGCCACGCATCTTCCGGCGTCCCGCCGTACACCGCACCGAGGTTGCCGAACGGCGAAGCGCCACCGGTGCGCCGCTGCACGATGTCTTGAAAGTGCCAGGTGGCCCACGCCAGGTGCGACACGATCGAGGACTCGGGGATGCGGATGACCCGGGTGATCGTCTGCACCTTTTGCCGCTGCTCGGGGCTGCGTTGCGCCACGGGCTTGTCCAGCCCCAGGCAGTCATTCACCCGATTGGTCAGTTCGGCGCGGGTGAGGCCCGCGCCCTCGGGCAGGCCCTGCCACAGAGGGTAGTCGGGCTCGCCCGGTTGCGGATGATTGCGGCACAGCGCTTGGTACACCACGCGCAGATCGAGGCGGAAGTCGTACGAGCGTGAACCGCCGCCCAGCACCCCGCTGGTCAGCAGCACCGCATCGTAGGCCGGCCGCTGTCCCGGCACGACCCGGCCAAACAACTCCGCGGTGCGCGCGGCCACGCTCGCCCCCCACGATTGCCCGTGCAACACCGTGTGGCGCGGCACCTGCACATGCTGGACAAAGATACGGCGCACACGTTCGGTATCTTCAGCCGCCGACATGACCGCCACGCCGCCTTGGTGAAAGGTGGATCCCGCCCACGCATACCCCGCCCTCACCATGATGGCCCAGCGTTGAAGGTCTTCGGCGACTCGCTCGGGCTTGGGGTCACCGAGCGACGGCCCTCCATGGGCATGCACGACGAGGTCACCCTGCCAGCCGGCCGGAATGGCGATGCGATAGAACGCGCCGGCACTGTCGCGCCCACCGAGGCAGCGCGTGCCCTCGGGCAGGCCGGCGGGGCAATCCATGGGCAGCGGCGGTGCTTCAGCAGGCCAGACGCGCGACGCGACGGCCGCCGCTTCGGCGGCGGGCGGCGAAGGTGGAGCAGGCGGCGCAAGTGGCGAAGAGCACCCCGCCACGGCGATCGCAGCCCACAGTGCCAACCCTGACAGCGAAGCCCCGCGGGGGCCGGCGGGTGGCTGATGCAGTTTCAATCCGGGCATTCGAGTCTCCTGCCATGCGAAGTGGCCATGCCATGATCGGGGCTGCTTCTACCCTGCTCCATCCGTAGTCGCCACAGCGACCTCGTGATGGCGACACGCCGCCGAACATGCCCTGGCCCCAGATCACGCGCCGCGACTTCCTCAACGGCGTGGCATTGGCGGTGCCGCCCACGCTGTCAATGGCCGAACCCGAGAACGGCTCCGGCACCTCGGGGGATCCGATCGCGCTGCGCACTGGCCTGCAGGGCCAGACGGATCAGGTCAACGCCGTAGCGCATGCCTGGCGCGACGATCCAGGCCGCTGGCAGCGGGAAGCCGCCGAGGTCGACCCCGACATCGAAGACCTCGTGGTGGTGGGCGCTGGCATCAGCGGGCTGACAGGCGCCCACCTGTTCCAGCAGCACGCCGGGCGGCCGGTCCGCATCCTGGTGCTGGATGCACTCGATGACATCGGCGGCCATGCCCGGCGCAACGAATTCGTTTCGCGATCCGGCGTTCGGCTGATTGGCTATGGCGGCTCGCAGTCGCTGGATTCACCGAGCCTGTTCTCGCCGGCGGCCAAGCAACTGCTGAGCGATCTCGGCATCGAGCTGACACGCTTCAAGACGGAGTTCTTCGACAAAGGTTGGGCAGCAAGGCACGGCCTGACACAGTCCGGCTTGTTTTTCGGGCGCGAGGCCTGGGGCGAAGACCGCCTGGTTCGCCACGGCAAAGACGATGCCAGCGCCGCATGGTTGGCGCGCACACCGTTGCCGGCCGCGGCGCAGTCTCAATTGGCGGCGTTGTTCGACGAGCCTCGCCAGGTGCTGCCCGGGCTGAAGACGGCGCAGGCGGTTCGAAGCGCCCTGTCGTCGATGACCTACCGAGATTTCCTGTTGAAGGCTTGGCGTGCAGACGCCACCGTGGTGCGCTACTTCCAAAGCGAGACACAGGGCTACTTCGGTGTCGGCATTGATGCGACCACGGCGCTGGATGCCTGGGCCGCGGGCCTGCCCGGGTTTCAGGGCCTGGCGCTCGGCGAAGGCCCCGACCGCCGCATGTCGCCCAGCGGCCGACAACTGATGGCCAGCCAGGACGAATACATCTATCACTTCCCCGATGGCAACGCCGGCGTCGCGCGCGCGCTGGTGAGGTCGTTGATCCCTTCAGCCCTGCCGGGCAGCGGCATGGACGCGCTGGTGGATGCAACGCTGGATCGTTCCCGGCTCGACGCGGCTGATGCGGCCGTTCGCATTCGTCTGGGCGCCACAGTGGTGGGGCTTCGGCACCTCGGGCCACCTTCCCAGGCGGAGTTCGTGGAGCTGCGGTACGTCGATCCCGCGGGCCGCCTGCGCATCGTCCGTGCACGGCAGGTGCTGTTGGCCTGCTGGCATCGCGTGATCGCCCGACTGACCGACGAGCTGCCACGCGCCCAGGTCGAGGCCCTGAACGATCAGGTGAAAACGCCTCTGCTCTACGGCACCGTGCTCTTGAACAACTGGCGGGCCTGGCAGCGCGCCGGCCTGCGCGGCTTCGGTGTCGTCGACGGATTCTGGGGTGAAGCCTCGCTGGACTTCCCGGTGAGCATGGGCAGCCAAAGGTATGCACAGTCGCCTGACGAGCCCGTGCTGCTGCACTTGAGCAAGGTGGTGGTGCCAGGCAACCAGGCGCCGGCCCGCGTTCAGGCCTCGCAGGGTCGCGCCATGCTGATGGGCTGGGACTACGCCCACTTGGAGGGCCAAGTGCGGACGCTGCTGAACGCCGCGCTGGGGCCGTTCGGCTTCGAAGATGCGCGCGACATCGAGGCCATCACCATCAACCGGTGGGCGCATGGCTACGCCTATGAATACATGCGGCCCTGGGACCGTTACTGGCCCCAGGGCCCGCTGCCCTGTGAACGGGCCCGACAAGGGTGGGGCCGCGTCGCGATCGCCAATGCCGACGCCGGCGCCTACGCCTACGCCCACAGCGCGATCGACCAAGCCACGCGAGCGGTCCAGGAGTTGATGCCTGCTGCCCGACTCCCCGCGTGGCATCGCATTCCCGGCCCTGATCCTCAACAAATTGGACTGACGTGAAGTTCAACTCACGTCGTCGCCACCCGCTTCAGCCTATGCACCTTCGTTCCCGTCTCGACCTGGCCTCGCGTTGCATGGCGATGGCGTTGGCGCTCGTCACCGTCCAAGCGGCGGCCCAGTCTGACGCGACTCCCCCCGATCTGGCACCTGACGGCGAAGCCAGCGCAGGCACGACAACCCCGGCGTTGTGGTCGGCGGGCTTGTTCATGGTGGGGGCCGATCACGCCGTCTACCCTGGTGCCGAGCGCCGCGCGCGAAACGCCACCGCCTTGCCCTTCATCACCTACCGCGGCCCGGTTGTCCGCCTGGAAGGCGGCACCGCGGGGGTTCGCACCTTGCGCACGCCGCGGGCCGAGCTCGATTTCAGTGCCGCCGCCGCGTTCGGGTCAGACGGCAAGGACACTGGCGCGCGCGAAGGCATGCCCGCCGTGGGCACCTTGGTGGAGCTGGGGCCGAGCGTGCGAATCCAACTCGGCGAGCTGGGTGACGACGGCCGTCGGTCGCCCTGGCGGCTGGATCTGCCGCTGCGCGCGGCCTTCGATGCCGACCGCGACTTCCGCTATGCCGGCGTCTCGTTCGAACCACGGCTGAACTGGCGCCTGCCGCGGCTGGGCGATTGGCGCCCGTCGGCCTATGCCGGGCTGATGTTCGGCAACCGCGCCTTGAACAGCCTGTACTACGACGTTGCGCCAGAGTACGCCACGCCGACGCGCCCCGCCTATGACGCACGGGGCGGGCTGGTCGCCTCCCGCCTGGGCGTGTCGCTGAGCCGTGCCTTGGGGGCTGACCTGAGACTCGGCCTGCACGCCAGCATGGAGACCATCAAATGCGCCGCCAACCGGGACAGCCCAGTGGTCGGCCGCAGCATCGACCACACGCTGGCGATCACGCTCACCTGGACCGCATGGCGATCAGACGAGCGCGGGGTCGAGTAGCACCCACTCGCGGCGCGTCGGCGGCACGGCGGCGGCACCCGGCTGCCAGGCACCATCCTGCCGGCGTGCCGTCAGACCAGTGACGACAGGCCGATGACGTCAAGAAAAAGGCCACCCGAAGGTGGCCTCTCGGTTCGGACGACGCCGAAGTGGATCAGCGCTCGGCCAGCGGCTTCACGTCGCGCTGCTTGGCGCCGACGAACAGCTGGCGCGGACGGCCGATCTTGTATTCGGGGTCGCCGATCATTTCGTTCAGCTGGGCGATCCAGCCGACCGTGCGGGCCAGCGCAAAGATCGCGGTGAACAGCGGCACCGGGATGCCGATGGCGCGCTGGACGATGCCCGAGTAGAAGTCGACGTTCGGGTAGAGCTTGCGAGCGACGAAGTATTCGTCTTCCAGCGCAATCTTCTCCAGCTCCATGGCCAGCTTGAACAACGGGTCGTTCTGCAGGCCGAGCTCACCGAGCACCTCGTGGCAGGTCTCGCGCATCAGCTTGGCGCGCGGGTCGTAGTTCTTGTAGACGCGGTGGCCGAAGCCCATCAGCTTGACGCCGGAGTTCTTGTCCTTCACCTTGGCGATGAAGTCGCCGATGCGCGCCACGCCACCCTGCTTCTGGATGTCGTACAGCATGTTCAGGCAAGCCTCGTTGGCGCCACCGTGCGCCGGGCCCCACAGGCAGGCCACGCCGGCCGCGATGGCCGCGAACGGGTTGGTGCCCGACGAGCCGCACAGGCGCACCGTCGAGGTCGATGCGTTCTGCTCGTGGTCGGCGTGCAGCGTGAAGATGCGGTCCATCGCACGCACCAGCACGTCGTTCGGCTTGTACTCCTCACACGGCGTGGCGAACATCATGCGCATGAAGTTGCCGGCGTAGCTCAGGTCGTTCTTCGGGTAGATGTACGGCTGACCGATGGTGTACTTGTAGGCCATCGCCACGAGCGTCGGCATCTTGGCGATCAAGCGGATCGCCGCGATCTCGCGGTGCTCGGGGTTATTGATGTCGGTGCTGTCGTGATAGAAGGCCGACAGCGCACCCACCAGGCCCGTCATCACGGCCATCGGGTGGGCATCGCGACGGAAACCTCGCAGGAAGAACTGCATCTGCTCGTTGACCATGGTGTGGTTGGTCACGCGGGCGGTGAAGTCTTCCTTCTGCGAAGCGTTCGGCAGATCTCCGTACAGCAGCAGATAGCAGGTTTCGAGGAAGTCGCAGTTCACTGCGAGCTGCTCGATGGGATATCCACGGTACAGCAGTTCGCCCTTGTCGCCATCGATGTAGGTGATGGTCGAGTTGCACGACGCCGTGGACAGGAAGCCCGGGTCGTAGGTGAACTTGCCAGTCTGGCCGTAGAGCTTGCGGATGTCGATCACGTCAGGCCCGATCGAGCCCTTGTAGATCGGCAGGTCCATGCTGGGGCTGCCGTCAGAGAACGACAGGGTGGCTTTCACGTCGGACGGTGTCATCGTCGGGTCCTTTCGAGCAAATCTTCTACGGCGGCAGCGCTGGCGCTCCCCGGCCTCAGCCGGGTTCCCGCATCAAGGCCAGCACTTGTTTCACTTCAGGGCGATCGAGCTCACCCTCGGGTTCTTTGCGAGCGAGCAGCAGGTCCAGCAAGTCGTTGTCCGACAGGTCCATCAGGCCCTGTAGCCCGTTGACCTGGTCGAGCGTGAGATCCGCCTCATGGCGGCGGAAAAAACGCTCGACGAACAGGTCGTTCTCCAGCAGCCCTCGGCGGCAACGCCACTTCAGGCGGCCCAGGTCGGCAGGGTTCAGGACGGCGGGCATGGTTGGATTCGACTGGCCGGGACTGCCGTCAAACGGCGCGGCGCACCATCAGCTCTTTGATCTTGCCGATCGCCTTGGTGGGGTTCAACCCCTTCGGGCAGACATCGACGCAGTTCATGATGGTGTGGCAGCGGAACAGGCGATACGGGTCTTCCAGGTTGTCCAGGCGCTCGCTGGTGGCCTGGTCGCGGCTGTCGGCGATGAATCGGTAGGCCTGCAGCAAGCCAGCGGGGCCAACGAACTTGTCGGGGTTCCACCAGAAGCTCGGGCAGCTCGTCGAGCAGCTCGCGCACAGGATGCACTCGTACAGGCCGTCGAGTTCCTCGCGCTCTTCAGGCGACTGCAGACGCTCTTTCTCGGGCGGCGGCGTGTCGTTGACGAGATAAGGCTTGATCGAGTGGTACTGGTTGAAGAACTGCGTCATGTCGACGATCAGGTCGCGCACCACCGGCAAGCCGGGCAAGGGGCGCAGCACGATCTTCGACGGCAGCGTGCGCATGTTCGTCAGACAGGCCAGACCGTTCTTGCCGTTGATGTTCATCGCGTCCGAGCCGCAAACACCTTCGCGGCACGAGCGGCGGAACGACAAGGTGGGGTCCTTGGCCTTCAACTTGACGAGGGCGTCCAGCAGCATGCGCTCATGGCCATCGAGCTCGATCTCGATGGTCTGCATGTACGGCTTGGCGTCCTTGTCCGGGTCGTACCGATAAATCTCGAAAGTACGCTTTTCCATGATTTCTGTGGCTGCAGGCTTAGAAGGTACGGACCTTGGGCGGCACCGATTCGACGGTCAGCGGCTGGAGCTTGACCGGCTTGTAGTCCAGGCGATTGCCTTCGGAGTACCACAGTGTGTGCTTCATCCAGTTGGCGTCGTCGCGGTTCGGGTAGTCGTTGTGGGCGTGGGCCCCGCGGCTTTCGGGGCGGGCCGCTGCCGACACCATCGTGGCCTGTGCGGCCTCGATCAGGTTTTCGACCTCCAGCGCTTCGATGCGGGCGGTGTTGAAGACCTTCGAGGTGTCCTTCAGGCCGATGGACTTCACGCGCTCGGCGATCTGCTTGATCTTGGCGACACCCTCGTCCATGCTGGCTTGGGTGCGGAACACGCCTGCGTGCTTCTGCATCGTCGCACGGATGTCGTTGGCCACGTCCTGGGCGTATTCGCCGTTGCGCGCCGCATCGAGGCGGGCCAGGCGGGCCAGCGTGCGGTCGGCGGCATCCGCCGGCAGAGACTTGTGGTTCTTCTGCTTGAGCGCGGATGCGACGATGTGGTTGCCGGCGGCCCGGCCGAACACCACCAGGTCGAGCAGCGAGTTCGTACCCAGGCGGTTCGCACCGTGGACGCTGACGCACGAGCATTCGCCCACAGCGTACAGGCCATTGACCACCGTGTTCGGCTCACCTGCCTTCGGGATCACCACCTGACCGTGGATGTTGGTCGGGATGCCACCCATCTGGTAATGGATGGTGGGCACGACCGGGATCGGCTCCTTGGTGATGTCGACGTTGGCGAAGTTGTGGCCGATCTCGTAGACCGAGGGCAGCCGCTTCATGATGGTGTCGGCACCCAGGTGGGTCATGTCCAGCAGCACGTAGTCCTTGTTGGGACCACAACCACGGCCTTCCTTGATCTCCTGATCCATCGAACGCGAGACGAAGTCACGCGGTGCCAAGTCTTTCAGCGTCGGGGCGTAACGCTCCATGAAGCGCTCGCCGTTGCTGTTGCGCAGGATCGCGCCTTCGCCCCGGCAGCCTTCCGTCAGCAGCACGCCCGCGCCGGCCACGCCGGTCGGGTGGAACTGCCAGAACTCCATGTCTTCCAGCGGGATGCCGGCGCGTGCTGCCATGCCCAGGCCATCGCCGGTGTTGATGAAGGCGTTGGTCGACGCGGCGTAGATGCGGCCCGCGCCACCGGTGGCCATCAGCACCGTCTTGGCCTCGAGGATGTGCAGGTCGCCGGTTTCCATCTCCAGCGCGGTCACGCCGACGCAGTCGCCATCCGCGTCACGAATGAGGTCCAGCGCCATCCACTCGACGAAGAAGTTGGTGCGGGCCTTGACGTTCTGCTGGTACAGCGTGTGCAGCAGCGCGTGGCCGGTGCGGTCGGCCGCGGCGCAGGCGCGCTGCACGGGCTTCTCGCCGTAGTTGGCCGTGTGGCCGCCGAAGGGGCGCTGGTAGATGGTGCCGTCGGGGTTCCGGTCGAACGGCATGCCGAAGTGCTCGAGCTCGTACACGACCTTCGGCGCTTCACGGCACATGAACTCGATCGCGTCCTGGTCGCCGAGCCAGTCGGAGCCCTTGACGGTGTCAAAGAAGTGGTAGTGCCAGTTGTCTTCGCTCATGTTCCCGAGCGAGGCGCCGATGCCGCCCTGGGCCGCCACTGTGTGCGAACGGGTCGGGAAGACCTTGGACAGCACGGCCACGTTCAGCCCGGCGAGCGAGAGCTGCAGCGAGGCGCGCATGCCGGAGCCGCCGGCCCCGACGATGACCACGTCGAACTTGCGTTTTGAAATCGAGGCGGTCACGTTCACAGTCTCCACAACACTTGAATCGCCCAGCCGGCACAGCCGACCAGCCACACGATGGTGAACACCTGCAGCGAAAGCTTCAGCGCCACCGACTTGATGTAATCCATCCAGATGTCACGCATGCCGACCCACACGTGGTACAGCAAGGACACGATGACGACGAAGGTGAAGACCTTCATCCACTGGTGGGCAAAGATGCCGGCCCACTTCTCGTAACCCATCGGGCCGCCCACCAGCACCTGCAGCAGCAGAACGATGGTGAACAGCGCCATCAGCACTGCCGTGACGCGTTGGGCGAGCCAGTCGCGGAAACCGTAGTGCGCGCCAACGACCAGGCGCTTGGAACCGTGGTTGATTGCCATGTCTTGTAGTCCTTGCCTGGTTGATCAGAACAGGCCGAAAAGCTTGGCGCCCAGCAGCACCGTCAGCACCAGGCTGATCACCAGCGTGGCGATCGCCGAGATGCGGCCCTGCTCCTTGGACACACTGTGCGTCATGTCCATCCACAGGTGGCGCACGCCGGCGCAGAAGTGGTGCAGGTAACCCCAGATGAGGCCCAAGGTGACCAGCTTGACGAACCAGCCGGGCACAAAGCCGATGCCGGCCAGGTAAGCGCTGCGGAAGGTGTCGTACGAGACTTCGGAGGTGAGGCTGACATCGAACAGCCAGATCACGAACGGCATCAGCAGGAACATCAGCGCGCCGCTGATCCGGTGCAGGATCGAGACGATGCCGGCAGGCGGCAGGCGGTAGTTCGGGAGGTCCGTCAACGCGTGGATGTTGCGGAATTCCGGGCGCTTGGCCGACGTTGTGGGCGGCGTTCCGGGCAGCGTATTGGCCATGTCGGGGTCCTTGGTGTGGCGCTCTTGTCGTTCGAAGAGAAGTCCGAGGGTCCGTGCGATCAGCGCGGGCGTAATCGCAGTGAAACCGATCGATTCTATTGCAGCGCAGCAAGCTTTCGCGGGCCTTGCCAGACGGTGTCCGACACCGTCACGAGGCTTCAACTGAGCTCGTTGCGGTAGTAGTGCGAAATGGTGTTGTACAGACCGCGGCGAAGCTCGACGGGCTTGTCTCCATAGGTGTGAGACAGGCGTTCGACGCTCAAAAGCGGTGAGCCTTGGGCAACTTGCAACAGCTCGGCTGTCGCTGCATCCGCCGCCACGGCTCGGATCTTTTCCTCGGCGCGGATCATCCGCACATCAAATTCGGTCTCGAACAGACCATACATCGGCCCGGCGTACTGGGCGAGCCGATCGGCCGTGAGGCCTTTGAACAATGCCGCGGGCAGCCAGATTTCGTCCAGCACCACCGGTGCCTGATTGCGCCACAACGTGCGGCGCACCAGCAACGCCTGCTCGCCCGCCTTCAGTGCCAACGCGCGCGCCACATCCGCAGGGGCCCGCATGCGGCGGCAATCGAGAAAGTGGCGCTCCATGCCGGTGGACGGCCCCTCGTCGGGAGCCAAGCGCAGGAAGCGGTACTGGATCTGTTCCTCGGCATGGGTGGCCACAAAGGTGCCCTTGCCTTGGCGCCGAACGAGCAGGTTTTCAGTTGCCAGCTCGTCGATGGCCTTGCGCACGGTGCCCTGGCTGACTTTGAACCGCCCGGCCAGCTCCAACTCGCTGGGAATGGCTTCGCCGGGCTTCCATTCTCCCCCTTGCAGGCTCTTGAGCAGCAGCGCCTTGATCTGCTGGTACAGCGGGCTGAATGCCGGGCCGGCCGGCAGCGCGGGGCCGTCGGCGTCGGTGTGGGGCGGCAGATCAACGGGCATGAGTGGGGCAGGCTCGACACAGTGGAAGGATGGATGCCCAGGATCGCACGCCACTGACCACGACCACCGACAACTGTGTCTTATATAAGACATAAGAATACCAGAATCCAAGGGTCAACCCCAGCCTTGCGCAGCTACACTTGCGGTTTCGGCTCGCGCCGGCCGTGCTGGCGCTTCCGACCCTGGATCTTTTTTCCTTCCCATCGGAGACCCCATCATGAAGAAGCCCGTCCGCGTGGCTGTGACCGGCGCAGCCGGCCAGATCGGTTATGCCCTGCTGTTCCGCATCGCCTCTGGCGAGATGCTGGGCAAGGATCAGCCTGTGATCCTGCAGCTGCTGGAGATCCCCGACGAGAAGGCCCAGAAGGCGCTCAAGGGCGTGATGATGGAGCTGGAAGACTGCGCCTTCCCGCTGCTGGCCGGCATGGAAGCCCACTCTGACGCGATGACCGCGTTCAAGGACACCGATTACGCCCTGCTGGTGGGTGCCCGCCCCCGTGGCCCCGGCATGGAGCGCGCCGACCTGCTGGCCGCCAACGCCCAGATCTTCACCGCCCAGGGCAAGGCCCTGAACGCGGTCGCCTCGCGCAACGTGAAGGTGCTGGTCGTCGGCAACCCGGCCAACACTAACGCCTACATCGCGATGAAGTCGGCACCGGATCTGCCGCGCAAGAACTTCACCGCCATGCTGCGCCTGGACCACAACCGCGCCCTGAGCCAGATCGCCGCCAAGACCGGCAAGCCGGTGGCCTCGATCAAGCAGATGGCCGTGTGGGGCAACCACTCGCCCACCATGTACGCCGACTACCGCTTCGCGACCGTTGAGGGCGCACCGGTCAAGGACATGATCAACGACCAGGTGTGGAACAAGGACGTGTTCCTGCCCACCGTCGGCAAGCGCGGCGCCGCGATCATCGAAGCGCGCGGCCTGTCGTCTGCCGCTTCTGCCGCCAACGCGGCCATCGACCACATGCGCGATTGGGCCCTGGGCACCAACGGCGCCTGGGTCACGATGGGCGTGCCCAGCAACGGCGAATACGGCATCCCCAAGGACGTGATGTTCGGCTACCCCGTCACCTGCGAAGGCGGCGAGTACAAGATCGTCGAAGGCCTGCCGATCGACGAGTTCTCGCAAGAGTGCATCAACAAGACCCTGGCTGAGCTCCAGGGCGAGCAGGACGGCGTCAAGCACCTGCTGTGATCGCCTCGACAGCGATGTAAGCCCAAAAGGCCGGAGGGTTCGCCCCCTCCGGCCTTTTTTCTTGATGCTCCACCCGTGCCTGGCCCGCGCACGCGTTGCGTCCGGCCGGCATGGATCTCCCTTCGAGCCCACCCATGTCCGACTGGAACCCTGCCCTGTACCGCCAATTCGAGGACGAGCGCACACGCCCCGCTCACGATTTGTTGGCGCGGGTGCCGCTGTCCGGCGCTCGGCGCGTGGTGGACCTGGGCTGCGGGCCCGGCAACTCCACCGAGTTGCTGGCCCGACGTTTCGGCGATGCGCAGGTCCTCGGCGTCGACAACTCGCCCGCCATGCTGGACGAGGCGCGACAGCGCCTTCCCGGCGCGCAGTTCGAGCTGGCCGATATCGCCACGTGGGCCCCTGCCGGCGATCGGCCCGATCTGCTCTACGCCAACGCCTCGCTGCAGTGGCTGAGCGATCACCAGGGGCTGCTGCCGCGCCTGTGGCGCTCACTGGCACCTGGCGGCGTGCTGGCCATCCAGATGCCGGACAACCTCGATGAGCCCTCTCACCGTCTGATGCGCGAGCTGGCTGCAAGGCCGCCGTACGCCGAACAGATCGGCGACGCTGGTGCGGTGCGCAGCCGCCTGCTCGCCGCGTCGCACTACTATGACCTGCTGGCCGCCGATGCGGCGCAAGTGGATGTCTGGCACACCATCTACCGCCACCCGATGTCGACACCGGCCGCGATCGTGCAGTGGCTGCGCAGCACGGGGCTGCGGCCCTTCGTGGATGCACTGGACGCCGCACGGCAGGCGGCATTCCTGGCCGACTACGAACAGCTGCTGAACGACGCCTACCCCGTTCGCTGCGATGGCCGTCGATTGCTCGACTTTCCACGCCTTTTCATCGTCGCGCAGCGAAAATCCTGAAGCCCACAGTTCCCGCCGGACCCCGCCCATGACCCGCCCCGATCTCGTCCACCCCCGTTATGCCTTGTTCGATGCTGGCGAGTTGCCGCCTGACCTGCCGGTGTGCGATCACTACGCGGGGGTCGAGGCCCGCATGCGGAAAAGCCTGGAGCTGCAAGCGGACCTGGGCCCGGCCTTCGACGTGACGCTGGACATCGAAGACGGCGCCCCCGTGGGCGGCGAAGTGGAGCACGCGCACCTCGTGGCCGAACTGCTTCTCGGCCCCGCCAACCACTTCGACCGTGTCGGCGTGCGCCTGCCCGCGAGCACCCATCCCGCCTTCGGCGAGGTGGCCCGCGTCATTGTGCAGCGCACCGGCGCACGAGCCGCCTACCTGATGCTCCCCAAGGTGGACAGCCTGTCCGAGCTGCAGGCCGCCGCCGACGAGATCGACCGTCTTTCTCAACAGGCCGGGCTGGCGCGACGCATCCCGCTGCACGCCATGGTCGAAACCCATGGCGGCCTGCGCGAAGTGGAAGCCCTGGCCGCGCACCCGCGCGTCGAGTCGCTGTCCTTTGGCCTGATGGATTTCGTCTCGGCACACCGGGGGGCCATTCCGCAGTCGGCCATGAGCGCGCAGGGCCAGTTCGAGCATCCGCTGGTGGTACGGGCCAAGCTCGCCATCGCGGCCGCGTGTCATGGCCGCGCCAAAGTGCCCTCTCACTGCGTGGTCACCGAGTTCAAGGACACCGATGCGCTGCAGGCCGCAGCCGAGCGCGCCTGCCGTCAGCTGGGATACACCCGCATGTGGAGCATCCATCCTGACCAGATCCGGCCGATCATCGATGCCTTCTCTCCAAGCGCTGCGGAGGTCGACCAAGCCATCGAGATCATCAACGCGGCGCGGGCGGCGAACTGGGCCCCCATCCGCCACGGACACCGCGGCCGAGAGCAACTGCACGACCGCGCCAGCTACCGCTACTTCTGGCATGTGCTGCAGCGCGCCCACCGCACGTCGTTCGCTGGCGGCCCCCAGTTGCCGGCTGAGGTGCGGCTGGAATTCTTCGGGTCGTGACGTGACATTGTTCGCGCGCCGCCAACAAGCGCAGCGCGCCGAAACGATCGGTCACCCCTGCGGGTGGACGGAACAGGACAATGCCGCCCGTTGTCCCGATCCCCGGAGTCTTGATTCATGCCCCGTTCCCTGAACCACACCCTCGCCCTCCTGCTGGCTTCGGCCTGGCTGATGGGCACCGCAGGAGTGGCCCACGCCCAGGCCTCGGCGCCTGCCGCCAAGCCAGCTGCGAAGCCGGCTTCGGCCCCCGCAAAAAAGGCCGCCAAGCCCGTCAAGGCCCCGCCGCCCGAGGTGCCACTGCCCGCCGCCGATGCCGATCAATTGAAGGCGGCCTCGATGACGCACATCGGCACCTATCAGTGCGAGTTCAACCAGTCGGTCGAGGTCTCTGCCAACCCGAAGTACGAGGGCTACGTGGATGTGGCCTTCAAGAAGCTGAAGTTCACGATGAAGCCGGTGCTCTCGTCCACCGGTGCGCTGCGCCTGGAAGACGTCAAGGGCCAGACGCTGATGCTGCAGATCGCCTACAAGTCGATGCTGATGGACGTGAAGGTCGGCCAACGTCTGGTCGACGACTGCATTCATGAAAACCAGGCCGCGGCCAAGAAGGCCGCCGAAGGCCAGGGCAGCCAGGGCCTGATGGGCAACTGAAGCCCGCTTCACGGCTGCCGCCGAAACGAAAGCCCGGCTCGACCGGGCTTTTTGTTGCCCGGCTGGCCCGCCTGCCTGCACGGACGACCCACACGAGCACGAACCGTTTTGCACCGCAACACGGCTGCGGGAGAATCGTCCGTCGCGCCTCGGGCCGTTCACGCGACCGGTTCTTGGCAAGTCTTATATAAGATATAAAATAGCGTAGAAACCCTCGCCCCGTCCTTCTGGAGAGCCACGCCATGCTGCAAGCCTATCGCCAACACGTCGCCGAACGCGCCGCACTCGGCATCCCCCCGCTGCCGCTCGATGCCAAGCAGATCGCCGACGTCATCGAACTGATCAAGAACCCGCCGGCGGGCGAAGAAGCCTTTCTGCTCGATCTGTTGATCCATCGCGTGCCGCCGGGCGTTGACGATGCCGCCAAGGTCAAGGCCAGCTTCCTCGCGGCCGTCGCCCACGGCGACATCAAGGTCGGCCTGATCAGCAAGGCCAAAGCCACTGAGTTGCTCGGCACCATGGTGGGTGGCTACAACGTGCACCCGCTGATTGAGCTGCTGGACGACGCCGAAGTGGCCGGCGTGGCCGCCGAAGGCCTGAAGAAGACGCTGTTGATGTTCGACTTCTTCAACGATGTGGCCGAAAAGGCCAAGGCCGGCAATGCCAAGGCGAAGGAAGTGATCCAGAGCTGGGCCGATGCCGAGTGGTTCACCTCGCGCCCGGAAGTCGACAAGAAGATCACCGTCACCGTCTTCAAGGTGCCCGGCGAAACCAACACCGACGACCTGTCTCCCGCACCCGATGCCTGGAGCCGCCCGGACATCCCGCTGCACTACCTGGCAATGCTGAAGAACACGCGCGAAGGCGCGGCGTTCAAGCCGGAAGAAGACGGCAAGCGCGGCCCGATGCAGTTCATCGACGACCTGAAGAAGAAGGGTCACGTCGTCGCCTACGTGGGCGATGTGGTCGGTACGGGTTCGTCGCGCAAGAGCGCCACCAACTCGGTGATCTGGGCGACCGGACAGGACATCCCGTTCGTACCGAACAAGCGCTTTGGCGGCGTCACGCTGGGCGGCAAGATCGCCCCGATCTTCTTCAACACGCAGGAAGACTCCGGCTCGCTGCCGATCGAGGTGGACGTCTCCAAGCTCGAGATGGGCGACGTGATCGACGTGCTGCCCTACGACGGCAAGATCCTGAAGAACGGCGAGACGGTCGCCGAGTTCAAGCTCAAGAGCGACGTGCTGCTCGACGAAGTCCGTGCTGGCGGCCGCATCAACCTGATCATCGGCCGCTCGCTGACCAGCAAGGCGCGCGAGTTCCTCGGCCTGCCCGCCTCGACCGCGTTCCGCCTGCCCAAGGCGCCGGTCGATACCGGCAAGGGCTTCACGCTGGCGCAGAAGATGGTCGGCCGCGCGTGCGGCATGCCGGTCGTCAACGGCCAGCAGCAAGGCATTCGCCCTGGCACCTACTGCGAACCGAAGATGACCACCGTGGGCTCGCAGGACACCACCGGCCCGATGACCCGTGACGAGCTGAAAGATCTGGCTTGCCTGGGCTTCTCGGCCGATCTGGTGATGCAGAGCTTCTGCCACACCGCGGCCTACCCGAAGCCGGTCGACGTGAAGACGCACCGCGAACTGCCGGCCTTCATCAGCAGCCGAGGCGGCGTGGCGCTGCGCCCGGGTGACGGCATCATCCACAGCTGGCTGAACCGCCTGCTGCTGCCCGACACCGTGGGCACCGGTGGCGACTCGCACACCCGCTTCCCGATCGGCATCTCGTTCCCCGCCGGCTCGGGCCTTGTGGCTTTCGGCGCCGCCACCGGCGTGATGCCGCTGGACATGCCCGAATCGGTGCTGGTGCGCTTCAAGGGCACGATGCAGCCCGGCGTCACGCTGCGCGACCTGGTGCATGCGATCCCCTACTACGCGATCAAGGCAGGTTTGCTGACCGTCGCGAAGCAAGGCAAGAAGAACATCTTCTCCGGCCGCATCCTCGAGATCGAAGGTCTGCCCGACCTGAAGATCGAACAGGCCTTCGAGCTGAGCGACGCCTCAGCCGAGCGCTCGGCCGCCGGCTGCACGGTCAAGCTCAACAAGGACCCGATCATCGAGTACCTCAACAGCAACATCGTGCTGATGAAGAACATGATCGCCGACGGCTACCAGGACAAGCGCACCCTCGAGCGCCGCATCAAGGCCGTCGAAGCCTGGCTGGCCAAGCCTGAGCTGCTCGAAGCCGATGCCGACGCCGAATACGCCGCGGTGATCGAGATCGACCTGAACGAGCTGAAGGAGCCGGTGCTCTGCTGCCCGAACGACCCGGACGACGCCAAGCTGCTCTCCGATGTGGCCGGCACCAAGATCGACGAAGCCTTCATCGGCAGCTGCATGACCAACATCGGCCACTTCCGTGCGGCGGCCAAGCTGCTGGGCGGCCAGCGCGACATCCCGGTGAAGCTGTGGGTTGCACCGCCGACCAAGATGGATCAGAGCGAGCTGATCAAGGAGGGCCACTACGCTGCCTTCGGCACCGCCGGTGCGCGCACCGAGATGCCGGGCTGCAGCCTGTGCATGGGCAACCAGGCTCAGGTGCGTGAAGGCGCCACGGTCGTCTCCACGTCGACCCGCAACTTCCCGAACCGCCTGGGCAAGAACACCAACGTGTTCCTCGCCTCGGCCGAGCTGGCTGCGATCGCCTCGAAGCTGGGCCGCATCCCGACCGTGGCCGAATACCACGCCGAGATGGGCATCGTGAACAAGGATGCCGCCAACATCTACCGCTACATGAACTTCGACCAGATCGGCGAGTACGCCGACACGGCCAAGAGCGTGACGGTCTGACGATCCGCGCCAGGTGATTGCAGCTGCAACGGCTGCCACCAACGAAAAGGCCACCTCGCGGTGGCCTTTTTCATGGGCAGCGGGCGCGCCTCGAAGCGCGCATCAAACTACTTGCCTGCCTTGATCGCCTTCTCGTCGTCTTCCTTGAAGCGACGGTTGCCGCAATTGTCGAGCCAGGCGATGCGGTCGTCTTCGTGGGCCTGTTGCTCCTTGGCCAGCGCCTTGTTGCGATCGTTCCAGCTTTGGGCGAGCTTCTGCTGCGCATCGACACGGGCGTTCAGCTTGTCCACCGCGTCATTGCTGCCGGAGCGGAACTTCTCGCTCTCGGCGTTCAGTTCGGCCTCTTCCTTCTTGATTTCCGCCGCTTCCTTTTCCATCTTGCGACGCTCGCGTTCAGCCGACGGGCCGCTGCGGCCGGACTTCTCGAGCTCATCCTGACGGGCTTGCAGATCTTTCACCTTCGCCGAGAAGGCGTTCATCTTCGCGTTCAGCGCATCAACATCGCCCTTGCGCGATGACAGGGCGGCCTGCTCGGCCTTGATCGCGTCAGTCTCTTTCTGGATCTCATCGCGCTCGGCATTGACCTTGGTCTGGCGCGCCTCGAGATCCGTCTTGCGCGTGGCCAGCTCAGCTTGCTGCTTCATGCAGGCACGAAGCTCGTCTCGGGTCATCACCTTGCCCGTGCCGGTCTTGCCCGTGAGCGTCTTGCTGTCGCTTTGTGCGAGGGCAGGAACCTGGACGGTGGCAAACAAAACTGCGGCCAGCACGCCGGTAACGGAGAGATATTCGGTTCGCTTCATGAGATCCTCTATAACGCTCGGGCTCGTGGCCCAAGCCGCGCATCATGCCACTGACGGTCGTCCGCGCGAGGCCCACCTCGGGAAAGCACATGTCACAAAGCATCCATGACTTCCACGACGACCCACGCAATGCGGACATCCGCATCTGGGTCAACGGCGAACTGAAATCGCGGGTTGACGCCACCGTGTCCGTCTTCGACAGCGGCTTCGTGCTCGGAGACGGCGTGTGGGAGGGCCTGCGGGTCGTCGGCGGCCACCCTGTCTTCCTCGAAGCGCACCTCGATCGCCTGTTCGAAGGGGCCAAGGCCATCGCACTGCGCATCGGCATGACCCGTGCCGAGCTCACCCAGGCCATCTATGACACGCTCGCCGCCAACGGCATGGACGATGGCGTGCACATTCGCCTGATGGTCACCCGCGGCGTCAAGCGAACGCCCTACCAGGATCCACGCGCCGCGGTCGGCCGAGCCACCGTGGTGATCCTGCCGGAGTGGAAGCTCGCCAAGCCCGAGACCGTCGCCCAAGGGCTGAAGCTGTTCACCGTGCACGTGCGGCGCGGCTTTGCCGATGTGCAAGATCCGAAGCTCAACAGCCACAGCAAGCTGAACTGCATCACGGCCTGCATCCAGGCCATCGAAGCCGGTGCGGACGAGGCCCTGATGCTGGACCCGCATGGGTTCGTCGCCACCTGCAACTCGACCCACTTCTTCATCGTTCGCAAAGGCGAGGTCTGGACGTCGTCGGGCGACTATTGCCTGGGCGGCATCACACGCTCCAACGTGATCCAGGTCTGCCGAGAAGCGGGCATCCCGGTCTTCGAGAAGAACTTCAGCCTCACCCAGGTCTACAGTGCCGATGAAGCGTTTTGCACCGGCACCTTTGCCGGCGTGGTACCGGTGCGCTCGGTCGACGGCCGCGGCTACGACGAGATCCCTGGGCCCATGGTGACCCGACTCCAAGGGCTGTACCGTGAGCTGGTGCAGCGCGACATCGCGGGGCGGCGGGCATGAGCACGACCTCTGCCGCCCCGCTGCGCGTGGCCATGTGGAGCGGGCCGCGCAACATCTCGACCGCGATGATGCGCGCCTGGGAAAACCGGGGCGACTGCGCCGTCAGCGACGAACCGCTGTATGCCGCCTACCTGGCCGCCACCGGGCTTGATCATCCGGGCCGCGACGAGATCATCGCCCACGGCGACACCGACTACGAGCGCGTCGCCAACACACTGTCGACCAGCGCGGCGCCGGGTGGGCAGCCCGTCTGGTACCAGAAGCACATGACCCACCATCTGCAGACGAAGTACTCGTCCGCCTGGGTCAACAAGCTGGTCAACGTGTTCCTGATTCGCGACCCGGCCGAGGTGGTTGAGTCGTACCTCAAGTCGCGCCCGACCGTGGCCCCGGAAGACATTGGCCTGCTGCAACAGGTGAAGCTGTTCGACCAGGTGGCTGATCACCTGGGCCACGCCCCCGCCGTGATCGATGCGGACGACTTCCTGCGCTCGCCAGGCCCGTTCCTCGAAGCGCTGTGCGAACACCTGGGCATCGGCTTCACCGAGCGCATGCTCGAGTGGCCGGCCGGGCGGCGTGACAGCGACGGCATCTGGGCCCCGCACTGGTACGACGCCGTGTGGAAGTCGACCGGCTTCGAAGCCTGGCGCCCTCGCAGCCCGCAGCTGAGCGGCGAGGGCCTGCGCGCCGCCGAAGCTTGCCGTCCGGCCTACGAAAAGCTGCGCGCGCAGCGCTTGGTGCTCGAGTGAGCGTCTCGGCCGTGCCGGGCCGGACACCGCATCATTTCTCGGCGCGAATGGCCTTCTCGTCGGCTTCCTTGTAAGGGCGATTGCCGCAGCGCTGCTTCCAGGCCGCGATCTGCTCGTCCTGGGCCTGCACCGCCTCGTTGAACACGCGGTTGTGTTCGATGGCGGCGTTAGCGGCTGCTTGCTGGGCCTGCGTGTGCTCGGTCAGCGCAGCGCGCGCCGGTTCCACCTTGGCCGACCACTGGGCCGCTTCCGCCTTGATGGCCGCATCCGCCTGCGCCACGGCGGCCCCTTCGGCCTCGAGTTGGCCGCGCTGCCGCTCGGCATCCACACCACGAGGCGGGTCGTCCTGGAACTCCTTCAGCCGCTGGTTGTAGACCGCCACGCGCTCACCGTGGGCCTTCACTTTCTCCTTGAAGGCCTGGACCTGCGCGGCCATCGCCGCGAACGCGTCGCGCTCGGCCTGCACGGCCTCTTTCTGCTGCCGCACCGCATCGGCCTCGGCCGCGATCTCGGCGCGCCGCTGCTCCAGCTCGGCCACGCGCGCGGTCTGGGCCCGCTGCTCTTTCAGGCAAGCCCGCAACTCGTCGCGGGTGAGCATGGTCCCCTTGGCCGCTGCACCACCGCCCAAGGTCTTCGCACCGGACTGAGCCCACGACGGCCCCGCCAGCAACGCGAGCAGCGCCAGCGCGGCGGCTGGCCACACGCCGCCCGCCCTCACAGCTTGCGAACCACCACGCTGCCCACCGAGTAGCCCGCACCGAATGAGCAGACCACCCCCACATCACGGCTGACCAGATCAGCACGGTGCTCGTGGAAGGCGATGATGGACCCGGCCGACGCGGTATTGGCGTACTCGTCGAGGATCAGCGGTGCGATGTCGCCGCCGGCTTCCTGGCCCACCAGCTTCTTCACGATCAGCTGGTTCATGCCCAGATTGGCCTGGTGCAACCAGAAACGGCGAACCTGGGTGGGCTCGATGCCCAGGGACTGCAGGTGCCCTTCGATGTGCGCCGCCGCCAGGGGCACCACCTCCTTGAACACCTTGCGTCCTTCCTGGCGGAAGGTCTTGTCGCGCGCGTTCGGGTCGCTGTCCTCGCTGCGGTTCAGAAAGCCGAAGTTGTTGCGGATGTTGTTCGAAAATTGCGTCACCAGCTTGGTGCCGAGGATCTCCCACTGGTCGGCCGAAGTCGCCGTGTCCGCCCGCTCCACGATCACCGCGGTGCACACGTCGCCGAAGATGAAGTGGCAGTCGCGATCGCGCCATTCCAGGTGCGCCGAGGTGATCTCGGGGTTGACCACCAGCACGCAGTTCGCGGTGCCCGCACGCACCGCGTTGGCAGCCTGCTCGATCGCGAAAGTGGCCGATGAGCAGGCCACGTTCATGTCGAAGCCGTAGCCGCGGGCGCCGATCGCCTGCTGGATTTCGCACGCCATCGCCGGGTAGGCGCGTTGCATGTTGGCCGCCGCGCAAAGCACGCCGTCGACCTGATCCGCTGTCTTGCCCGCCGCGGCCAGGGCCTTCCGCGAGGCGTCCACGGCAATCTCGGCCATCAGCGAGACTTGGTCGTCCGGCCGCTCCTTGAAGCGCGGGTACATGCGGGTCGGGTCGAGCACCCCGTCTTTCTCGATCACATAGCGCTGCTGGATGCCCGAAGCCTTCTCGATGAACTCCACACTGGAGGGCACCATGGCCTGCATCTCGCCCGCGGCGATGGCGGCCGCATTCTTCTCGTTTTGCAGCTCGACGTAACGGTTGAAGGCCTCGACCAGCTCGGCGTTGGTGATGACGTGCGGCGGCTGGTACAGGCCGGTGCCGCTGATGACGACTCGGGTCATGGTGGGATAGTCAGAGATCGTGGGGCGAAAAGACGCAGCCGGCCAGTGTAGGCCGACGGCAGCGCCTCCGCCCGACAGGGGTTGGAGGGAGCCGTCTAGGGGCGTGCCGGTGCGAGCGAAGCAGAGGACGCTGTCTCCTGGCAAGCGGGTCGCGAGCGCCGAAGCGCCGGCCGCGCCCGAAGCGAGGTGGTCACTTTCGGGGCTTTGAAGCGGCCTTGGCGGCTGGCGCCTCTTCGGCGGCACCGCCCTGCCGCAAGGCATCGGACATGCCCATCAACACGCCGCTGACCAAGGCAGCGTAGCTCTGCGCCAGTGTCTGCGCCGCCTTGAGCCCGGCGGCGCGGGTCTCGCGGATCGCCGTCTGCATCTGCCCCGTCATCTGCTCCAGGGTGGCCGTGGCCTGCATGCCGGTCATGCTGCCGGCCTGCTCCATCTTCCCCAGCACCTCGGCCCATGGGCCGGCCAGCTTGGCCATGTCCGTGCCCGCGGCCGACTTGCGCACCGTCTCGAACAGCGTGTCTTCCATCTTCTCCAGGTCGCTCAAGGCCTTCTTCAGCTGCTTGTCGTGCAAGTCCACGCCTTGCTCGGCCAAACGCTCCAGCGCCACCCGGTTGGCGTCGACCGCCTTCAGCAGCGCGTCGTCCATGCCGGCGAGTGCGCCATTGAGCATCGCTTCCACATCCACTTTCGGGGTCACGTTCTGCAAAGCCCCGGCACTGGCCGCCTCGGTGACCGACTTGAGCACCCCCTTGATGTTCTTCAAGCTCATCTCGCGGCCCTGCAATGCGCGCAGGGTGGCCTGGCTCACCGCCTCGCGCAGTTGCGCGGTCTGCTTCGCGCTCGCGTTGGCGAACATCTCGATCAGTGCATCCTGGTCGATGCCGGATTTGGGCATGTCGGTCTCCTGGGCTGAAAGTCAGCCCGCTACCTTACGCCCTGAAAAGGGCACCCGTCTCAGGGCTTGCCCCAAAGGAAAAGGGCCTCCGAAGAGGCCCCTGCCGTTCACCCAGGCAGCCGCCACTGCGCGGCCGACCTGTGTCAAGACATCACTGCGCCGTGCCGCAGACTTGCTTGAACGCCTTCTTGAATGCGGCGTTCGTGTACAGCGTGCCCTGGTTGGCGCCGCCGGACTGGGTGCAACCCGCATGGGTGTGGATCGCGACGACACGGCCGCCGGTCAGCACGGCCGAGCCGCTGTTGCCGCCTTCGGTGTCGGCCGCGTATTTCAGCGTCGTGGCCGCGGTGTCCACCGTGGCGATCGGGCCGGTCGAGTACTGTTGGGTCTGGTTGTCCACGCCGGTGTCCACACCATAGCCATGGATGTCCACCTTGTCGCCGACGGCCGGCACGGCCTTGGCCAGCTTCAGGCCGCCGCCTTGTGCTTCGAGCGGCATCTTGCCGGTTTCGCTGTTCGGCGAAACGGTGAACACGCCCCAATCGTTGCCCACGCCGCCGTTGGACGACTTGCGGTTCGTCGTCGGCACGTACTGGTCCTTCGGAGCGGGGTGGTTCAGGCTGCCGTTCGAGTTGGATTTGGGCACGTTGAACTCGACCACATCGACCAGCGAGGGCGTGGCCAGGCAGTGGCCGGCGGTGATGAAGCAGCCCTTGGCCATCAGGTTGACGGTGCAACCGACGTCGATCAGGCGAGCGCGATCAGACACGTTGGAAGCCACGCGGTCATCGTTGGCACCGCACTGGCTCTCGGTCACCGGCTGGGGCTTGCCGGCCAGCACCTTGACGATGCCGAACTGGCCGGTGCGGCCGGCCTTGTCGGCCAGCAGCTCAACGCGCACCGCCGAGCCGTTGAAGTAGGCCGAGGTGTTCTGCCACTGGGCCAGCGTCTTGGCATTCAGGTGCTGCTGGGCACCATCTTTCAGCGAGGTGATGCGCAGCACGGCGCCCTTGGGCAGCTTGACGCTGTCGAACTGCAGGCGCAGCCAATCGGCGTTCTCGATCACCACATCATGGCTGGCGACCACGCCGGCCTGGCGGGCCACCGATTCGGCGCTGTAGAAGGCATAGGCGTGGGTGTCTTGGGCCAGGCCCACCGTTTGGCCGGTGGCACTCAGGCTGGCAGCCGCCAGCGCGGCCAGTGCGAAAGCGCGCGAAACAGACTTGCGAATATGAAAGGCGAACACACTTTTCTCCTCTAGCACGTGTAGTCGAAGACGCTGGCGCAGCCGCTGGCGGCGGCTTGCGACTGCGCCAGATCATGAAGACAAAGCGGTCTCGCGCTTTGCCGCGCAAGACTAGTCGAACGAGGGGCTGCTGCGATCCCCTAGTCTGTCAAGCTCTATCAACGACGATCAAATGACAGCGTTCGCCTCGTCGTCGGGCAGGTGTTCGGGCGCGATCTGCTCGGCGTAGTCGTACAGCGCGCCGAGAATCTCTTGGCCACGTTCGTCGGCGGCCTCGGCGAGCACGTCGAGCTTCTCGAAGAAGGCAGCGAGGCTCAGGCCCCCGCCAGCGCCGTCGTGCAGCCGCTCGGCGCAGTGCCGCCCCCAACGCTCGCGCTCGGCCGCATCCAACGATTCGGGATGATTGCGGGCCCGGTAGCGAAAGACCAGCTCGTCCAGGCGCCGGTCTTCGAAGCTCGCACGCGTCCAGCCTGGGTCGTCCGGGCCCAGCTTGCGCAGGCGATCGAGGCGCTGGCGGTCGGTGGGGTTGATGAAACCACCGTAGAGGTCTTCATCGACATCGGGGCTGCGCTCGGCCGCCGGTCTGGAGAACACATCGGGCCAGATGCCAGCCATGGTGGGCCCCTGCTTGGCGCAGGCGTCGGCGTGGCGGTCCACCCGCGCCATGTCGATGCCCCAGCGCTCCGCCATCGGCGCAGACAGCGTCTTCAGCGAGCTGATGACCACCGGCGACTTGTTGATGTGGATCGTCTTCAGTGGCAAGCGGGTCACGCCCTCGGGCAGATCCTCGGTGCGGGTGAACATGCGTTCACGGATCGCGGCGGCGTTCAGGCCAAACAGCTCGGCAGGGTCTTCTGCCAGATCCCAGACGATCAGCTCGTTCTTGTTGGTCGGGTGGGGGGCCAAGGGCCACACCGCAGCAATGCAGCCGCGCTCCGGCCCGTACATGCCCGACACATGCAGGAACGGTCGCCCTTGCCGCTGCGCCGCCTCGATTTCTGCCCACACCGCCTGCTTCTGCCGCAGCTTCAGGCAAAACTCCCAGAGCCTTGGCTGGTGCTGGCGCACGAGGCGTGCCAGTGCCACGGTGGCACGCACATCCGACAGCGCATCGTGCGCTGCCTCGTGCGCCAGGCCGTTGGCCGCGGTCAGGTGTTCGAGCTTGAACGAGGGTCGGCCGTCCTCATGCCGTGGCCAGTTCAGGCCATCGGGCCGCAGCGCATACATGCAGCGGACGGTGTCCAGCAGGTCCCACCGCCCGCAATCGTTCTTGTACTCCCGGGCATACGGATCCATCAGATTGCGCCAGAACAGGTGGCGCGTGACCTCGTCGTCAAAGCGGATCGTGTTGTAGCCCACTCCCACCGTGCCGGGCCGCGCCAGCTCACGCTCGATCACCTCGGCGAACGCCGGCTCGGGCAACCCTTGGGCCAAGCATTGCTGCGGCAGGATGCCCGTCAGCAGACAGCTTTCCGGATCGGGCAGGTAGTCGGGCGAGGGGCGGCAGAACTGCATCACCGCCGTCCCGATTTCGTTGAGCTCGGCATCGGTGCGCACACCGGCGAACTGCGAGGGCCGATCGCGCCGCGGCACGCGGCCGAAGGTCTCGTAGTCGTGCCAAAAGAAGCTGAATTCACTCATGCCGGCACCATACCGCAGCTCGGATCACCAGCCGGCTTCCCGCACGCGCACGAGCGTGGGGAAGCGCGGCAGGCCTTGCAACGTTTCGCCGCGCCATCGGTAGGTGACCACGCTGCCGAGTGGGGGCGGGTCGCGCCGCTGCTCGTCGGTGAGGCCACTGCCGACCAGAAACTCGCGCCCGTTGTCGTCTCGCACACGCAGCGCACCGGTCTGGCCCTCGAAGCGCCCCTCACCCCGCGTATAGCCCATCACCACCGCTTCGGCGTCGTGGGCGGGCTTGAGCTTCAGCAGCACATCGCTGCGGCCCGTGCTGTACAGCGCATCGGCCCGGTGCAGCACGAGGCCCTCTCCCCCATCGGCCACCACGTGCTCCAGCCGCTGCTGCAAGGCGGCCGCATGGGCCACCTGCGTCTGCTCGACCGGCTGCCAGCTGCGCATGGGTGATGCCGCTGCCCAGGTCTGCAGGCGTTGCACACGTTGCGCAAAGCTGCCTTCGCCGTTCGGGCACTCGAAGACCATGTAATGCACCCGGCCCCAGGCGTGGGCATCGGCATGCCCCCGCCGCACAATCGACGAAAGCTCGTCGAAGCGACCGCGTCCAAGCCAGAGCTCGCCGTCCAGCGGCTGCCCGGCGGGCAGCCCCGCGAGAAAGGCGGCAGGCGCAGCCACCGTGCCGCCCCCTCGAAATCGCAGCCGCGCCCCATCCCAGTAGGCGCGAACGCCATCGAACTTCTCGCTGACGAGGTACCCCCAAGGGTCCTGTCCGTCGGCCGCCTCACGGGCGAGCAGCAGCGCCGGCGGCGGTTCCGCGGCGGCGCGCACCGGCGTCGTGACCGGCAAGCCCGCACACAAAGATGCCCCCAACCAGCGTCGCCGCGACCACAACCTCGAAGCCCTCATGGGTGACCTCACCTCGCATCAGCACAACAAGCCTCAGTGTGGGCCGCGGCCGGCCATGCCGTCTTTCCCTCCGGAGGGTGGCCCCTCAACAAATCGATGAGAAGGCCGCGCCGCCCGGGCGCCCGACGCTCAGCCGCGCTGGGGCGGCAGCATCGGCCGGGCCAACTCGTCGGTCGACAGCCCGCGCTCGCGCAGCAGGGCCTCCAGCGCCGGCAGCAGCGGGCCCAGGCGCTCGTCGAGCGCATCGCGCACCGTGTCGACAAATACCTGAGTCGAGCGCTCGATCTCGATGTTGAGCACGTCGCCGACCTGCTTCGATCCGAAGGTGGTCTGGCGCAGCGTCTCCGGAATCAGCCAGACCTCGAACCACCCCGCCTGCCGGTCGGCTTCTGCCACCGTGAGGCTGGCGCCGTTGATGGCGATGTAGCCCTTGGCGAACACGTAGCGCATCCAGCGCGGAGACAGGCCGATACGCAGCACATGGTTGTTCTCGGGCCGGCGGATCTCGCGCAGGGTCCCGGTCACATCGATGTGGCCCGAGAGGGGGTGTCCGCCGATCTCGGCGCCGTCTTTGGCGGCCCGCTCGACGTTGATCGCACTGCCCTGGACCAAGCCACCGAGTGTGGTCAACCCGAGGCTTTGCTGCATCACGTCGAAGCTGGCGGCGTCGTCGCCATCCAGCGACGTGACGGTGAGGCACACGCCATCGCAGGACACGCTCGCGCCGATCTCCAGCCCCTGCGCGAAGCCCGGCGGAAACCGGAGCCGAAAGCTGCGCAACCCGGGACGGTCGGTGAGGGCCTCGACGTGGGCCACGCCTTGAACGATGCCGGTGAACATCAGAAACGATCCCGCAGAAGTGTGAGCAAAGGCTGCGGATTATCGGCCTCGTCCCATCGCCGGCAGCGCGAAAGGACAAGGCACCCACGCCCAGATGACAGAGCGTCCTCGCCGGATGGGCCATTCAGGGCGGCTTCTGCCCCGTCTCACCCGGTCGCAGTGTCACGGCCGCTGCCGATAGTGCGCAGCGTGCACCGCCGCCCCGATGGTCCCGCAGCCAGGACCCCGGGCGACAACAAGAGCGGAGCGCAATGACTCAACCAAACCCCAAGACCTTGGAGTTACGCATGAAGATTCGTCTGATCGCCACGGCCGCCCTGATGGCCGCCGCTGGTTCCTCCCACGCGCTGTCGCTGGCCGCCATCGATTCCGCTCGCAGCGCCGGCACCCTGAAGGAAGTCGTCATCTTCGGCGCCTCGGCCCAGACGCCGATGCTGGCCGCCTACCTGAAGAACGTCGTCTGCGCCGGCGCCGCCGACTACGACGAGTTCTGGAACGACGCCTCGGGCAAGAACTTCCGTGCCTACTCGTGCACGATGTCCATCGCCAGCGGCTACCCGAAGGGCAGCAAGCTGCTCGTGATCAAGCGCGACAAGGACGGCTCGATCTACGGCGTGAACCAGGTCGCCAACAACACCGCCGGCCAATCGATGGTCGTCAGCAGCGCCGCCTGCTCGGCCTACAACCACGCCGTCACCCCGGCCGCCACCTGCGGCACGACCGCGCCCCAGACCCCGATCGCTGGCATCTCGGACGTCGAACCCGCCCTGTTCTCGAAGGCCTTCAAGATCGGCAACGCCGCCAACCAGTACCTGAACCAGCCTGACCCGGCCTCGACCGACGACGCCGGCAACGCCTGGGCCGTGCCGACCACCGCCGCCCTGAACGGCCTGGACATCGCCTCGGCGGGCCAGACCATCTTCGGCGTCGCTGTCAGCAAGACCCTGCGCAACGCGCTGCAATCGGCCCAAGGCCTGACCGTCAACTCCGACGCCGACGCCGACATGCCCAGCCTGTCGCGCGCCTTCATCGCTGGCGCCCTCTCGGGCTTCGTGCGTGGCGGCCCCGTGGCCACCTACGCCAACTGGAGCGCTGTGACCGGCGTGGCCGCCGATGCGGCCAAGAACGTCGTCGTCTGCCGCCGCACCCGCGGCTCGGGCACGCAAGCCGTCTCGAACGCCTTCTTCCTGGAAATGGGCCCGATGGCCGACACCGCCGTCGGCATGCTGTCGCCGGTGGCTTCTGGCGCTGCCGCCAACACCGATGGCACGCCGGTTCCGGGTCTGGTCGTGAACGAAGGTTCGGGCACGGGCGACGTCGAAACCTGCCTGGGCACGACCCACACCAACGATTTCGCGCTCGGCGTGGTCAGCCGCGAGAAGGATCCGCTGGTCAACGGCAAGTCGTACCGCTTCGTGAAGATCGACGGCTCGGCCCCCAAGCAAGCCCTGGCTCGCACCGGCGCCTATCCGTTCGTCTACACCTCGTCGATGCAATGGCGCAAGACCACCAACGCACCCGACGCCCAAACGAAGAGCTTCCTGATCGGCATCCGCGCCAACGCGGTGACCTCCAACAAGATCAGCCTGTACGCCAGCTCTGAAGCCAAGGGCGGCCTGCTCGCCAGCCCGCACAAGTGGCAAGTCGCCACCGACACCTGCGGCACCGCCACCGACGCCGACGACGCCATCTACGGCTCGTGCGTCGAGCGCATCGACGTGGGCAACACCACCCACAACCCTGGCTCGCACGTCTACGGCGTGGCCAACTTCAAGACGACCAGCTCGGCTCCGCTGCACATCGTGAAGTGATCGCGACCCGTCGCTGAGCGGCCGGCGGCCTCGCCGCCGCCCAGCGACCCCGGCGCCCAAGGGCAAGGCCACGCCTTGCCCTTGCCTTTTGGAATGCCCATCAATGAATAGAGGGAGAAATACAGATGAAAGCGATCAATCTGACGGTTGCACTCACCCTTTCCACGTGCGCGCTGCCGAGCCAAGCGCTCTCCCTGACAGAGATTGACAAGGCTCGAGCGGCAGGGACGCTGAAGGAGGTGGTGATTTTCGGGTCATCATCGCTCAGCACTTTAATCGGTTCATACATGAAGAGTGTCGTCTGCGGCGGCGCGGCAGACTACGATGAGTTCTGGGATGACGTGTCCGGCAAGAACTTCCGTGCCTACTCGTGCACGATGGCCATCGCCAGCGGCTACCCGAAGGGCAGCAAGCTGCTCGTGATCAAGCGCGACAAGGACGACTCGATCTACGGCGTGCACCAAGTCGCCTTGAACATGCCCGGGAAAACGATGGTGGTGAACGCCCTGGCTTGCTCCGAGTACAAGCACCAGGAAACGCCGGCTGCGACCTGTGACACCACCGAGTCGCGCATTCCGACTGCCGGAATGTCGGACGTGGCCCCCGCGATGTTCCCGCGTACGTACACAGTGGCAGGAGTGGCGCAGCAAGCGCTGAACTATCCCGATCCGACCACGAGCGATGACACCGGCAATCCATGGACGCCGCTGACCAAGTCACAACTGAATCAACTGGACACCGCAAGTGTCGGTCAGACGATCTACGGAGTTGTCGTCACCACGACTCTCCGCAACAACCTTCAAATGGCGCAAGGCTTGCCGGCCGGGTCCGACGACGCAGCACATAGCCCGAGTCTTAGCACCGCCTTCGTGAGTGGTGTATTGAGCGGCTTTGTCCGAGGAGGATCGCAGCCGAACTACGCCAGTTGGAAGAGCGTCACCGGAAGACAAGGGGACGAAACGAAGGGTGTAGTGATTTGCCGAGGCGCTGGTGGCAACGGTATCCAGGCCGTCTCGAATGCCCACTTCTTAAGAATGACGGCCTCTATTGATGACGAGGTGACATCGGTTCTTCACGACACGGCGCAGGGCCTGCTGACACCTTTGGCGTCGGGGCAAAAAGTGGGTGCAGATGGAGTACCCGTTCCTGGCGTGGTTGTGAATGAAGGCGACTCGGCCGCCGCCATCGAGTCATGCCTACGACTACACGCCGCGGAATACGCCATCGCAGTCTTGCCCCGCACTCGCAATCCCAACTTGCATGGATATGCACATCGTTTTGTTCGACTGGACGGCGTGCTCGCTGAACGCACTTGGGCTCGAACTGGCGCCTACCCGTTCGTTTACACCTCGTCGATGCAATGGCGTAAGACGATCAACGCGCCAGACGCACAGACGAAGGCCTTCTTGATTGGGGTACGGGCCAATGCCGCAAGTTCAAACAAACTCGTCTATTACGTCAATTCAGAAGCACCCACGGGATTGATGGCCAGCCCGCACAGATGGCAGGAACGAACTGACACCTGTGCCAATACCACTGATCTGGAGGACGCGATCTACGGGTCGTGCGTCGAGCGCGTCGACGAAGGTGACGCCACCTACAACCCAGGCAGCCACGTTTACGACGTGCACACGGTTTTCCGGAGCAGCAGCGGCGCCCCCCTGCATCTGGTCAGGTAGCTTGCGAAAGCGGCGCAACGCTGTTTGCGCCGCTCGCGCAAGCTCCATTCAATCAGCCTTGCCGCTCGCAAAAGCACCAAAGTGACAGTTTCACGACAGGCAATGAGTCTGATGTAGCCCCATTGCCTCAGAACGGTCCCTGCTCGGTGCCAAGTCAGCGTCGCAGACTTCGCGATCGCTGTGAACGATTGCCCGTCCCCGCCCAAATGAGTTGCCCCAGCACAAAGCGCCGATGGCGCCACAAGCCTTCGACTGCGCTGGCAATCAGCATGGCTGGCCTCCTCGCGGCCCTGCCTGTTGGGGCCGTCAACACGGAACTTCCGTCTGGTACTTCGGCGACAGAGCCCAGATTCGACATCTGGGAATACGAGATCGACGGCAACAGCGTGCTGCCGATCGAGGCCATCGAGCGCGCGGTGCAGCCGCACCTCGGGCCGGGCCAGTCGATGAAGGCCGTGGAAACTGCCCGAACCGCGCTGGAGGCGGCGTACCAGCAGGCAGGCTTCCTGACGGTGCTGGTCGACATCCCCGAACAGCGTGTCGATGAAGGCGTGGTGCGCCTGTCGGTGCTCGAAGGCAAGGTCGGCACGCTCTATGTGGCGGGCTCCCGCTACCACTCGCAGGGCTACATCCGCCGCACGGTCACGGCGCTGCAGGAGGGATCGGTGCCGAACTTCACCGTGGCCCAGCAGCAGTTGGGCGCCTTGAACCGCAGCGACGATCGCCGCGTGGTGCCGGTGGTGAAGCCCGGTCGACTGCCCGGCACGGTGGACATGGAACTGCAGGTCACCGACCAGTTGCCGATCGGCGGCTCGCTGGAGCTGAACAACAACCATTCGGCCGGCACCACCGACACCCGCGCCTCAGCCACGCTGCGCTACGACAACCTGTTTCAGCGTGACCATTCGCTGGCTTTGACGCTGCAGACAGCCCCCGAGGCCCCCGATGAATCGCGCGTGCTCGTCGCCAACTACACGGTGCCCGAGCCCGACGGCGACGCCTGGGGCCTGTCGTTCACCTTGTCGAACAGCAATGTCGAAACCCTGGGCGGCACGCAGGCGCTGGGCAAGGGCAAGACCTTCGGTCTGCGCCATCACCACAACCTGCAGCTCGGCGGCGCCGCCGGCACGGTGTCGCTCGGTGCGGACTTGAAGTACCTGAAGGACCGCCTCGCGTTCGGCACCTCGGTCATCGACACCCCCATCCGCTACATGCCGTTCCAGGCGGCCTACACCGGCTTGTGGAGCGAGGGCCGCGAGAGCCTTCAGCTCAATACCAGCCTCACCTTCGCCTGGCGCCGCATCTTGCAGCGCGAACTCGACTGCGTGGGCACCCGGCAAGACCAGTTCGATTGCAAGACGCAGGGCGCCAGCGGCAGCTTCGGTGTCTTCCGCCTCGATGGCCGGTGGACCCGGCCGTGGGGCGATTCCAGCCTCGTCACGCGACTGGCGGGGCAACTCGCTTCAGGCCCGCTCGTCAGCGCCGAGCAGTACACGCTGGGCGGTGCCGAAACGATCCGCGGCTATCTCGAAGGCGAGGTGTCGGCGGACCACGCGATCCTCGGCAGCCTCGAGTGGCGTGGCCCCAACCTCGTCGGCGCCCAAGAGCCGGCAGCAGGCTGGACGGACGTGCGGCCGCTGCTCTACATCGACCTCGGTCGCGGTCACCTGGCGCATGCCGGCGCCGGCCAGGCTTCGTATTCCTCGCTGTACGGCGGTGGCTTCGGGCTGCGCCTGTCCAGCGCCTGGCTCGATGCGGCCCTGGACGCCGCCTGGCCCGGCAAGACCACCCCGAACACCGCCGCCGGCGAGCCACGCGTGCACGTGCGCGTGACCGCCCGCTACTGATGGCACTCGATCGATTCCGCGATTGACCTGCCCCGACACGTCAGGACCGACCATGGCGACCGCCCTTCTCCGCTCCCCCACGCACCGCCCAACTCGTCAGGCGCCGCGCCGCTTCAGCGCGCGCCTCACCCCGCTGGCCACCGCGCTCGCACTGGCGTGGCAGCCCACGCTGCACGCGGCTGCCCCCGCGCCCACGACTGTGCCGGTGCCAGCGGCGAACTGGCGCGTGAACGGCACCGGCAGCAGTGCGCCGGTCAACACCTCGAACGGCCAGGGCGGCACCAAGCAGACGATCAACCAGACCAGCCAGCGCGCCATCTACAACTGGCAGAGCTTCGACATCGGTGCGAACAGCGAGGTGCTGTTCAACATGTCGCAGCAAGGTGCCAGCGCGCTCAACCGGGTCACCGGCTCGACGGCGCCCTCGCAGATCTTCGGCAAGCTCACGGCAACGAACAAGGGCGAGATCTTCCTCGTCAACCAGAACGGCATCCTGTTCGGCAAGGGTTCGCAGGTCAACACCGGCTCGCTGATCGCCTCGTCGCTCAACATCAGCGACAGCACCTTCCTGTCCGGCTTCGCCGAGAGCCTGCAGACGCCCAGCGACACCAACCGCCATCCCGCTTTCCGCTACGACGGCGACGTGGCGAACTTCGTCGACAGCAAGAACTTCGTCCGCGTCGATGACGGCGCGCACATCACCACCGACAGCGGCGGCCGCGTGTTCCTGTTCGCCAAGCGGGTGGACAACGCCGGCAGCATCCAGGCCCCTGGCGGGCAGGTGGTGTTGGGTGCGGGCGGCGAGGTGTTCCTGAAGCTGCCCAGCAGCGAATCGGGGCTGTATGCCTCCGAGACGAATCCTGCCGTCTCCGCCGTGCGCGGCTTCCTGGTCGAGGTGGGCAGCGGCCCGGCCGAAGGCGCCCTCGGCCACGGCAGTGCCAGCAACCTGAGCACCGGCAGCATCAGCACGCCGCGCGGCAACACCACCATCGTCGGCATGGCGGTGAACCAGATGGGCCGCATCAGCGCCACCACCAGCGTGAGCGAGAACGGCTCGGTGATCCTGCGCGCACAAGCCTCGCCAACGATCGTCGTCAACGAGGCCAACGTGCCGGTGCTGCGCGCCACCGAGAGCGGCGCCGTCACCCTCGGCCCAGGCAGCCGCATCGACATCGCGCCAGACGCCTCCACCGCCACCAGCACCGACAGCGCCGGCTTCGCCACCTCGCACATCGACATCGCCGGCCGCTCGGTCGAGTTCCAGCAAGGCGCCAGCATCGTGGCGCCGAGCGCCACGGTGAACGTGCGGGCAGAGACCACGCCCAGCTACAACGCCCGCCTCACCACTTCGGGCGGCTCACTGGCCGCAGGAGACCCCAACGCACGCATCGTGCTGGGCGAGGATGTGGTGATCGACGTGTCGGGCACGACCACCGCGCAACGCTCGGTGGCCGACCTGTTCGTCACGACCGAGCTGCTGGGCAGCAACGATCTGAAGGACGCACCGGTCCAGAAGGACGGCCTGCTCTACCGCTCCATCGTCACGCTGGACACGCGACGCGACTCGGCCATCCTGGGCAACCTGGACAGCTACCGCTCGGGCATCGAGCGCGGCGTCACCGAGCGCCTCTCGCGCGGCGGCACGGTGAACCTGCGCGCCGAGGGCGCGGTGCTCACCCACGGCAGCTCCAGCATCCGCGTCACCGGTGGCCGGGTCGGCTACACCGGCGCCACCGTTTTCCAGACGCAGCTGGTGGCCGACAACGGCAGCCTCTTCGACATCAACACCGCGCCGTCCGACCTCGTCTACTTTTCGGCGCTGAACATGCAGACGCCCGGCCGCGTGCAGTACGACCGCTGGGGCCGCGTCGTCGAATATGGCACCGTCGTCGGGCGTGCCGAAGCCGGCTACACCGAAGGCCGCGCCGCGGGCAGCGTCTCCATCGCCGCGCCGGTGGTGATGCTGCAAGGCGAGTTGAAGGCCGGCACCACAGTGGGCGAACGCCAGGCCGCCGGCCTCGACAAGGCCGCCCACGCCGGCAGCCTGACGATCGGCGCCACGGTCAATTCTCAGCTCAACTTCAATGACACCGGCGGATTGAACAAGTTTCCCGATGCCGTTTTGTCGCAGTTCACGGTGTCTGCTTCAGGCCCGTCGCTGCCCGGCGACGTCTGGAGGGCGCCCACCAGCGCGAGCCTGTCTGATGCATCCGGCATGTCCATGTCGACACTGGCCTCCGGAGAATTCGCCGACATCACCATCGTCGCCAACGGCCGCGTGGGCTTTGAACACGCCAGCTCCCAGCCGTTCCACTTGTCCGATGGGGGCAGCCTGAGGTTGTGGTCCGGCTATGGCGACGTCCACCTGGGTCAGAGCCTGCGGGGCGCGAGCGCATCAGTCGATTTGCTCAGCCGCGACAAGGTCAGCCTGTTCGACGACCAGGGAACCCCCATCCCGAAACGAACCGGTTCAATCGTCATAGAAGACGGTGTGACCGTCGACCTGCGCGGAGAATGGGTCAACCAGTGGCTGGCGGGCGGCCTGCAGACCACGGCCTACACGCGCGGCGGCCAATTCAGCGCCAGCGGCTTTGGCGTCGAGCTGGGTGAAGGCAGCGTGATCGACGTGTCCGGCGGCGCCTATGCCGCACTCAACGGTGCCGTCACCGGCGTGGCAGCCGGCGCGATCACCCTGCAAGACTTCACCGCCCTCAACGACGCCACCCACCCCACCCTGAAGCTGAATGGTGAGCTGCGCGGCTACTCGGCGGCATCGAGCCAGGGCACGAACAGCGGCGGCGGAACGCTGACGCTCAAGACCGCGCGCATCGTCGTCTCGAACGACGCCGCAGATGCTCGCCCCGATGCGTTGAATCTCGGCAGCAGCTTCTTCGACCAAGGCGGCTTCGGCAGCTTCTCGCTCGACGGCCGGGTGTCGCTCGATGTGGCCGAGGGCACGCGCATCGCGCCCACCACCGCGGTGCGGCAAGCCACCGTGCTGTCTCGCTATGTGGCCTCGGCAGACAACGCCGACTCGGCACTGGCCGATGGCCTCGCGCCCGGCCTGCGGCGCGCCGGCGTGAACCTTGGCCTGGCCTCGTCGGGCGACACCAGCGGCGATGACCTCGAAGGCCGCACTGGCGTGCTCACCGTCGCCCAAGGCGGCGATCTTCAACTCGGCCCCCAGGCCAGCGTGGACCTGCGTGCCGCGCACCGCCTGATGCACTTCGGCCGCATCGAAACGCATGGGGGCCAGGTGTCGATGAGCCTGGCGTCCAAGGGCCTGGCCGAGTCCAACCACCTCTGGCTCGGCACGGGCAGCGTGATCGACGTGTCCGGCACGACGCTGTACACCCCCGATTCGACCGACGGCCTGTTGCGCGGCAGCGTGCTCGCCGGCGGCACGATCAACCTGAATGTGGGCACTGCCAACGGAATCCTGGGCAGCCTGGTGCTGCAGCAAGGCGCCCGGCTCGATGCCCGTGGCAGCACCGGCACCCTGGATGTGACCGAGCGTTCTGCGGCCGGCGTGCAAACCACCCGCCAGCAGGTCGCCAGTGCCGGTGGCGCGGTGAACATCGCGGGCAACGGCGATCTGTGGCTGGAGGGTACCGTCGACCTGCATGGCGGCAGCGCCACCGTGGCAGGCGGCAGCCTCAGCGTGCAGCAACTGGCGGGCCGCGCCAGCTTCTCCGACAGCGACACCGGCTCCTACGACCCGCGCACCTTGCAACTCGTCAACCGGGCCGGACACGACACGGCCTCGATGACCGCGCAGGATCTGGCCGGCCCCTCAGAGCTGACGGGCCGGGCCGTGGTAGCGGCCGACTGGTTCAACGCTTCCGGCGCCAGCGATCTGCGGCTGGCCACGGCGGGAGAGCTGCGCCTGTCCGACAGCGTGGAGCTCAACGTCCAGCGCAACCTGCAGCTGGTGACGCGAGGGCTCTCCGCCGATGAAGGCACGCACTCGCACCTGAGCGCCGGCAACTTGTGGCTCGGCACCAACCGGGCCGACATCCTCCAAGGCAACGGCGATCTGCAGACGCTGGTCGCCAGCACCGGCAGCGCGAGTGTCGATCTCAGCGCACGCGCCGGCATGGTCCTGGACGGCCACGTCACCACCCAGGGCATCGGCTCGCTGGGGCTGCAAGCCCAGGGAGATCTGCGGCTGCAAAGCCGCGACGATCTGGTGGGCGGGCAGTATGCGGGTGGGCTGGCCACCCAGGCGGATCTGACCATCTCCGCCGCCCAGGTCTACCCGGCCACCGACACCCGATTCACCATCGACGCGGCCGGTCACTCCGTCACGTTCCAGGGTGGCGACGCCCAGGCCGTGATGCCCTACTCTGCACACGGCAGCCTCATCGTCAATGCGGCCCGCATCGAGCAGGACGGCGTGCTGCGGGCGCCGATGGGTCACATCGAGCTGCACGCCAGCGAGCAATTGCACCTGGGCAGCCACAGCGTCACCTCTGTGTCGGCCGATGGATGGCAGATCCTCTACGGCCAGGTGGATTCGGCCGGCGGACACTGGACCACCCCCACCGGCAGCGCGATGAACACCCCGCCGGACAAGCAGGTGCTGCTCGACAGCGCGTCGGTCATCACCTCGGCCGGTTCGCTGGTCGATGTGAGCGGCGGCGGCGATCTGATCGGCACCGAATTCATCCCGGGCAAGGGAGGTTCCGCCGACATTCTGGCGGGCGGCCGCGGCAGCTATGCCATCGTTCCCAGCCACGGTGCAGCACTGGCGCCCCACGACCCGAGCTTGGCCGCGGGCGAGGCCGCGCTCGGCAAGCAGATCGTCATCTCTCAGCCCGTGAAGCTGGGTGATGGCAGCGTGCTGCCCCCTGGGCGCTACACCCTGATGCCGGCACGCTACGCCATGCTCGACGGCGCCTTCCTGGTGCGTGCGGTGGCCGGCAGCCAGACCCTGGCCGAAGGCGCCAGCGTGGGCCGCACCGATGGCTCGGTCACGCTCGGTGCGCGGCTGGCCGATGCGGGCAGCTCGTTCACCGACGCCCAGCCGAGCACCTGGCAGGTGATGAGCAAGGGCATTGCGCTGAAGTACAGCGAGATCCGCAGCACCAGCGCCTCGAAGTTCTTCGCCGACCTGGCCACCAAGGCCGGCGTGGCCGCGCCGCAGTTGCCGCGCGACGGCGGCAGCCTGGTGATCCGGGCCCAGCAGGCCGATCTGCAAGGTCAAGGCCGATTTGCAGCCGGCAAGGACGCCCAGGGGCAGACCGGCTCGGCGGGCAGCCTGGAGATCGACGCCACGGCGATCGAAGTGCACGCCGGCACCACCGCCCCCACCGGCGACGGCGTGCTGCACCTGAGTGCCGCCCAGCTCAACCAGTACGGTGGCGGCACGGTGATCCTGGGTGGCACCACCGCGGGCGCCGCCGACGACGGCACGCGCATTCAAGTGCGTGCCAATTCGGTGGTGTTCGACCAGGGCGCCGACGCGTTGACCGTGTCGGGCCTGGTCGCCGTGGCCACGCAGGACATCGATGTGCGCGATGGCGCGGTGTTCACCCCGGCTCCACGCACGGGCAGCGCGACGCCCGTCCAGTACGTGATCGAAGGCAACGGCGCCGCGATGCGCATCGACGCGTCGGCCGGCGCCGGGCTGACCCGCACGGGCACCAGCAGCGACACCAGCAGCAGCCTCAGCGTCGGCCAAGGGGCCGCCTTCCACGCCGCCCAAGGCAGCCTCGTGCTCGACAGCAGCGGCAACAGCCATATCGACCGGCGGGCCACGTTGCGGGCCGCCGACGCGCTGATTTCCGGCCAGGCCATGGTCATCGGCGCTCGCGGCCCGGTCGACGACAAGCTGGGCTTGACCCCCGCTCAGCTCGCCGCGCTGGGCACGGCCGACCACCTCACGCTGCGCGCCTACGACCGCATGAGCTTTGTCGACGGCGCCTCGCTGGGTTCGGCCTCGCTCGACAGCCTGGTGCTCGACACCCCGGTACTCGATGTGAACCAGGCGTCTGGCGGCGCGCAGGTCACGGCCGGCTCGGTCATGCTGACGAACACCACCGCGCGCGCGCCCGGCGTGCTGCCGGGGGGCACCGGTCAGTTGTCGGTGAATGCCACCACCGCGGAAGGCGGCAGCGGCGAACTGCGCCTGGGCGCTGGCCACGTGGCCGTGGCAGGCGCGGCACAGTTGAACCTCAGCGCCGACCGCGGCATCAGCCTGGTCGGCACCGGCCAGTTGGTGGCCTCGAACCAAGTCACGATGCAGGCGCCAGCCATCACCGCGGCCGAAGCGGCGGCATCGCACAGCATCCAAACCACCGGCGAGGTGCGCATCATTGGCAGCGGCGCAACACCGCAGCTGGAGCTGTTCGACGGTGGCGCCTTCAGCGTCAACGCCGATTCGGTGGACATGCGTGGCCGCATCGTCATGCCCTCCGGTCAGGTCAGCTTGCAAGGCGAACACGGTGTGCATCTGTCGGCCGGTGCCCGCATCAACACCGCGGGCCGGTCGATCACGCTGGACAACCAGGTGGTGGAGCAGGCCGGAGGCCAAGTCACCCTCGGCAGCGCCGCGGGCAACGTGGCGCTGGATGCTGGCTCATCGGTCGATGTCTCCGGCGCCGGAAGGACCGGCCGCGGCGGCTCGCTGAACCTGCAGGCGGCCATGGGCGAGGTGCGCTTCGAAGGCGCGCTGATTGGCCGCACGGGTGACGACGCGATCGGCGCCAGCCTGGCCATCGATGCCGGCCGCGACCTGCGCCTCACCCAACTCAGCCAGAAGATCGAGGGCCAGTTCACCGACAGCCTCCAGCTTCGGCAACGCGAAGGCGACATGACGGTCGCACCGGTCGTCGCACTGAAGGCCCGGAACATCGACATCGCGGCAGACGCCGGGCAGCTGACCGTCGCCGGCACGCTCGACGCCACCGGCGCCGAGGCCGGCCGCATCACGCTGAGTGCGCGCGACGACCTGAACGTTGGCCAGGGTGCCCAGTTGCTGGCCCGCACCGACACCGCTGGCGCCAACGGCGGCCGCGTGGCACTGAATTCATCGCAGGGACAGATTCGCCTGATCGAGGGCAGCCTGATCGATGTGCACGCGGGCGCCGCCACCGACACCGTCACGCCCGATGGCGGTCGCGTCGAGCTGCGCGCACTGCAGCATGGCAACAACGTGGCCATCAGCGCCCTGAACGGGGAGATCGTCGGCGCCTCGCGCATTGACGTGCAGGCGGTGAAGGTCTACGACAACGTGTCGACGATCAGCAACTTCACCGATGGCAGCACGCTGGGCCGCGCGCGTATCGAGCACGACGCCGCACGCTTCATCGGCTTCTCGGGTGAGAACGCCGAGCGCATCGCCGAACGACTGCTCGCAGGCAACCCATCACTGGCTGGCGTGCTGAAGATTCACGCCGAAGCCGAAGTCCGGTCAAACGGTGATCTGAAGGTGACGTCGGGCGCCGACTGGGCCTTGCCGACAGAATCGATCAACACTGGCAACCAGTTCGTCGGCGACACCTCCCTGACGCTGAGAGCCTCCGGCAACCTGTATCTGGGGCGCGGAATATCTAGCGGTCTCAGCATCGACCCGTGGGGTTACTCGCTCGGTGTGCCGACCAGTGACAACGGCGGCTCGGTGCGGCTGGTGGCGGGTGCGGATCTCAAAGCTGCCCGGGTCGACTCAACCGGTACAGCGGCTCACGAGCTGACGCTGGCTGCCAAGATGGCGCACTACTACCCGCTCTACGACAGCTACACCTACAGCTTCACCGGAAGCAGCACCGGCGACTTGACGCTGGCCGCCAGCGGCGACATTGACATCGCCCACGCGGGCACCCGCCTGCAAACGACCGGCACACGAATCGATGCCGAGACTCAGGCTGTGCTGGATGTGTTCGCAGACTTCGAGCACGGGGGCGATCTTCCAAGGCCCGAGGCACTCTTCGGCGGTCGCAACGGTGGCACTGTGCAACTGGTTGCAGGGGGAAACATCCGCAGCGTAGCCGGGCAGCCCGAGATCTCTGGCTATGGTTATGACGGCGTCGGATCCTGGGACGGGCGCCATTGGGCGTTCGACAACTCCCTACTCTGGAGCAACCATCCAGAACGGCTCAATCGCGGCGTGATAGCCGGCGGCGGCGGCGCGATCGACGTTCGTGCCGGCGGCGATGTTCTCAATTTGGTCGCGGTGGCGCCCAGCAGTGGCTACCGCCTTGAAACGGGCACCGCTAGCGGATCAGCAGAGGAACGGCATTTCAGCGGCGGAAGTGTCCGGGTCGAGGCAGGACGCGACATTGTCGACGGCATGTACGAAAGCGGTGGAGCCGAGTTGACATTGAGGGCCGGCCGCGACATCACCTATCGCACCGAACCTGGCAGCTCGATCAATCAAGTCGGTACCCGCGTCTACTACGAGAACAATGACATCCACATCGACGCCCGGCGCAACGTCGATCTCGCCAAGCTCAGTGCACGGTTCGCCAACTACGAGTCCGCACTGAACGGCTCCAACATCCAAGGGCTGGATGGAGATGCGCGAGCCCAGGTGACTGCCATTGGCGGCTACTTGTCGCTGAACAACCTCGCACAGTCGACAGGCAATGACATCGGCCTGATGCTGCTGCCCGACCGGACACACCTCGCCGCACCTTCCGGGAGCATCGACATCGCCGCCCAACTGCTGCAACAGCCGCAGAACGATGGCGAACTGACCGTATTGGCCGGACACCATCTCAGCATGCATGACAGCCTGACGGTGAACGCCACGCAGACCAGTCAACGCACCGGCGCCTGGTGGCAGACGCAGGAAGAATCCGACCTCGAAAAGGCCGGTCTGATGACCGATGGTCCGACCTTACTCGATCAGAGCAACCGCACCCCGGTTCAGTTCGTCGCTGGCGACGGCGACCTCGCCTTCGACGGCAGCGGCGGAGTGCTTTCCGCCCGGCCGTTGCGCCTGGTTGCCGGAGGCGACCTGTACCTGAGCGGCACGATCTCGGCGCAACACCAGCCTCGCACCGCCGAAAGCTCGTCACTCTCGGAGCAGACGTTGCTACATGCAGGTCGCGACATTGTCTTTCACGACTCGAAGTTGCCCGGCGCGTTTGGTCAGCTTCAGATTGCCGGCCCAGGCGAAGGCCTGCTGCTGGCTGGGCGCGACATCGATCTCGGCGCCTTGACGGGCACCTCGGGATCGGGCGTGATGGCCGTAGGCAATACCACCAACATCTTGCTGCCATCGGGCAGCTCAGCCCTGACGTTGGTGGCCGGCCTGCGGGGCGACGGCACCGACTACGCCCAGGCCGTCGGCCGCGGCTTTGCCGTCGTTGGAAGCTCGGCCTTGGCGCAACGCGCTGGCGATGTCTACGCGCTGCTCAGCGCGAAAGACGCCGGCTCGTTGACGCTGGGCAGCGCGGCCGCCCAGGCCTTTGATGCCCTGGGCACCACCGAGCAGTTGGCCGCTGTCAAGACCCTGATGGGCGCCGCGGCCTACGACCAGGCCCTGGCCCAGTATGTGCGCAGCCTTCCTGGCAACGCGCAGCTCAGCGACAGCGCGGCCCTGGCGAAGTTCTCCAAGATGACGCCGGCGCGCCAGGATGCGGCGCCCGGCGCCCTGCTGAGCGGGCAATTCGCCACCGCATCGGCGGACGTGCGCCACAGCTTCCTCGCGCAAGTGGCGGCCGCCGACACGCCGCGCCAGGCCCAGGCGCTGCAGCGGTGGATGAAGCTGACCACCGGCCAGACGCTGTCGCTCGACCAGGCCATCGTGGCCTTCGAGTCGCTGCCGGTGGAGCGCCAGATCGGTTGGCTGAATCAGATGCTGGTGGAAGAGGTGCGCACGGCCGGCCGCGCAGCCGCCACCGCCACGGGGGTCGACAAAGAAGCGGCCTACCTGCGTGGCTACCTGGCGATCGACAGCATCTTCCCCGGGCTGCGGCCAGAGGGCGACATCCGCATGCCCAGCACCCAGGTCAAGACGGTGCAGCACGCCGGCGCCGAGCTGGTGGCCCAAAGCCAACAAGGCGGCATCACCCAGCGCTCGATCGATCTGAACGCGATCACGCTGGTGACGCCGGGCGGCGCCGTGAATGCGGGCGAAGTCGGTGCCACCGACCAGTCTCCCAACAACCTGGGCGTGGTCACAGTCGCTGGCGGCGACATCGCCGCGATCGCGAAGCACGACTTCCTCGTCAACCAGTCGCGCGTCTTCTCGCTGGAGCGGGGCGACATCCTGCTGTGGTCGTCCGAAGGCGACATCGATGCCGGCCGGGGCGCCAAGACGGTGACCGGCGCGCCGGCCCCGGTGCTGCGGCTGGACCCGCTGACGGGCCGCCTGTACCTCGACACCTCTGGTTCGTTCACGGGCAGCGGTATCGCCGTGCTCAACGAAGACAGTGACCTCGACCTTTACGCCCCCAAAGGAGCGATCGATGCCGGCGAGGCGGGCATTCGGGCCCGGGGCAATGTGTTCCTGGGCGCGGTGGTCGTGCGCGGCGCCGACAACTTCCAGGTGGGCGGCAGCGTGGCCGGCAGCTCGATCGGCACGGTGCCCGTGTCGCTGCCCGCGGTGGTGGCGCCGGTGCCGGCCGAGGCCCAAGGCGGCGGCACCGACGACGAGGACGAGCGCCGCAAGCGGCTGCGTGCGCGCCGCCAGCTGCTGCTCGATTTCCTGGGCTACGGCCGCGGATAGACCTGGGCAGCTTGACCACACCCGCACCTTGATGGCCTTTTTGAAGAGACGACAACCATGATCCGACAACTGCTGATGAGCCTGGTGGCCGGCGCGGCGCTGGTGGGAACCCCGGCCCACGCCTGGTGGAACGACGACTGGAGCGAACGCGCCCGCATCGTGCTGGACACCACCGACAAGGGCCTCGCGCTGCCTTCGGCGCAGAACGATGTGGTGGTGCCGCTGCGGCTGCACTCGGGCAACTTCGACTTCGCCGCCGCAGCGCCCGATGGCGCCGACCTGCGCGTGATCGGGCCCGACGACAAGACGCCGCTGCCCTTTGAAATCGAGCGCTTCGACACGGTCAATGAGCTGGCGCTGGTCTGGGTTCGCCTGGGTGCCGTGGCCCAGGGCAGCGACAAGAACGTGGTGCACGTCTACGCCGGCAACGCCAAAGCGGCCGCCGACGCTCGCGCCCCGGTCTTCGCGCAGGGCTTTGCCAGCGTGCTGCACTTCAGCGAAACCGACGGGCCGCTGAAAGACGCCGCCGGCGGACCTGGCAGCAACGGCAGCGTGACGCGCGAAGCCAACGGCTTGCTCGCGGGGGCTTTGCGCCTGGCCGGCGAGCCGGTCGAGGTCCCCTTGCAGGGCCGGCTGAAGCTCGCCGCCGGCGGCGCCTTGACGGCATCGATGTGGGTCCGCCCCGACCCGGGCGCCGGCCCGGCCACCCTGCTCGCCCTCGGCCCGTTGAAGCTGGTGCGCGCGGTCGACGAGGTGGAAGCGCAGCTCGATGGCAAGAAGCTCAGCGCCGCCGCCATGCCCGCCTCCGCCTGGACCCATGTGGCGCTGACGGTGGCGGGCGGCAAGGCCACGCTCTACATCAACGGCAAGGCCGGCGGCCAGGCCGATGTGCTGCTGCCCGATGCCACGCCCAACCTCGTGCTCGGGCAGGGCCTGCAGGGCCTGATCGATGAAGTGCAGTTGCTGCCGGTAGCGCGCGACGAAGGTTGGGTGCGCCTGGCGCACGCCGCCCAAGGCGCCGACAGCGGCTTCGTCCGCGCGCAGAAGGAAAGCCAGGGCTCGGCCGGCGGTGAAGAAGGCAGCACCAGCTACTTCGGTGTCCTGCTGAAGAACCTCACCACGGATGCGTGGGTGGTCATCGTGATCCTGCTGGTGATGTTCGCCATCGCCGCCTGGGTGATGGTGAGCAAGGCGATGCTGGTCGCGAAGATCGACCGATCGAACGATCTGTTCATCGAGAAGTTCCGCGCTTCGACCACGCCGGAGTTCGGCAACGACGAGGAGTTCCAGGGCTCGTCGCTGTGGCGTCTGTACCAGATCGGCACCCGCGAGGTGGCGAAGCGCCGCACCCAGGGCATTGAGACCCTGAGCGGCGCCAACCTCGACGCGATCAAGGCCACGCTCGATGCCACGCTGGTGCGCGAGAACCACACGCTCAATGCGCGCATGGTGTTGTTGACGATCGCGATCTCCGGCGGCCCGTTCCTCGGTCTGCTGGGCACGGTGGTGGGCGTGATGATCACCTTCGCGGCCATTGCGGCGGCGGGCGACGTGAACGTGAACGCCATCGCCCCGGGCATCGCGGCCGCGCTGCTGGCCACGGTGGCGGGCCTCGGCGTCGCGATTCCGGCGCTGTTTGGCTACAACTGGCTCGCCTCACGCATCAAGAACATCTCGGCGGACATGCAGATCTTCGTCGACGAGTTCGTCACCCGCGCCGCCGAGCTGCACGGAGCTTGACATGAGGCCGCCACGCCCCCTTCCCGGGGCTGCCCCCCGAGGGGGCTCGCGCAGCGGTCCGGCCCAGCCGGGCCCACGCACGCCACTTGAAGCGGGCGGCACTTCGCGCGCCCCGAGGAGCCACTGATGTCGGCCGATGTACGCACCGAGAACGCACCCTATGACGACATCAACATCACGCCGATGCTGGACCTGGCGTACGTGCTGCTGGTGACCTTCATCATCCTCACCACCGCCTCGGTGCAGGGGGTGAAGGTCGATTCGCCGAAGACGGAGGCGGCCAGCTCGCTGGCCAAGCCGCAGACGCGAGCCATCACCATCACCCGCGACGGCGCGATCTACCTCGACGCCTACCCCGTGACGCTGGACGAGTTGTCCCAACGGCTGGCGGTGATGAAAAGCGGCAACCCCGCACTGCCGGTGGTGCTGAAGGCCGATGCCCGCACCGCCTACCAGAAGGTCACCGAGGTGCTGGAGATCGCCAAGAAGCTCGACATCACCGAGATCGGCCTCGTCACCCAGCGCGCCACGCGCTGAACCGGATCCATCGAAAGGCCCCGCCATGTCCATCCAGGTCGGCAACGAATCCAAGCCCTACGACACCATCAACGTCACGCCGATGCTGGACCTGGCCTACGTGCTGCTGGTGGTCTTCATCCTGATGACCACCGCCTCGGTGCAGGGCCTGAACATCAGCATGCCCAAGCCTTCGAACCAGGCGCCCACCGAAAAGCACGACCTGCTGATCGTGCAGGTGGCCGACAACGGGCAGTTGCTGCTCAACGGGGCCGCGCTGTCGATCGACGAGATCGAGGCGCGCCTGGTCGACGCCAAGGCCCGCGATCCGAAGATGACCGTGGCCATCAAGGGCGATGGCGCCGCCGCTTACGAACAGGTGATGCAGGTGATCGACCTGTGCAACCGCCTGTCGGTCGACATGGGGCTGATCACCTCCCGCATCGGCACCTGAAGAGAAGGAACTCGCGATGAGCCGAACCAATACCGCATCAGCCCCCCCGCCGCGTTGGCGCACGGCCCTCGCCATCACCGTGGTGCTGCTCGCGGTGGCACTCGCCGTGCTCGGCCTGCGCCGCTTCATGCAAGGCGCGGCCCAGCCGAAGCAGCAGGTGGCCCGCATCGCGGTGCTGCCGGACAAGCTGCCGCCGCCGCCACCGCCTCCCCCGAAAGAGCAGAAGGAAGAGCCGCCGCCGAAATCCGCCAAGGAAACGCCAGCGCCCGACCCGCAGCCCAAGCCCCAGAACCCGGCGCCCGAGCCGCTGAAGATGGAAGGCGCGACGGGCACCGGCCCCAGCGCCTTCGCGGCCGGCTCGGTGACGCAGGACTATCGCGGCGGTGCGCCCACCATCGGTGGCACCGCCGCCTCCGGCGTCGGCAACGACAACGCCCGCCGCGCCCAGGAGCGCCTGTACGCCAACGCCGTGCGGCAGTTGCTGCGCGACGAACTGGAGCGGCACCTCAGCGCCGACGCGGGCGAACTGACCGCCACCTTCGCCCTCTGGGTCGAGAACAACGGCCACGTCAGCCGTTGGGAGATCGAAGACCACGACGCCCAAGTCGAGGCCCGGCGGCAGGCCGCCCTGAAGAACGCCCTCGATCAAAGCGCAGAACGCCTGCAACTGCCGCCTCAACAGATCGCGCTGGCCCAGCCGATGCGCTTTCGGCTGACGGTGCGGCCGGGCGGCTGACCGCCCGCCCCCTGACCTTTCAGACTGACCGGAGAACGATGAATGCCTGTTGACCACCTCCCACGGGGCGCCCGCGTGGTGGCCATGTCCACGCTGGCCTGCGCGGCCCTGGCGGCGCTGATGCCCAGCGGCGCGCACGCCCAGGCCGGCGCCGCGCCGGGCTCGGCCGAGAGCGCCGAGCGCGCCTCGCTCACCGAGTTGCGCAACACCACCCTGGCCCTGATCGACGCCCTGGTCGAACAGGGCCTGTTGACGCGGGCCAAGGCGGATGAGCTGATGCGCAAGGCCCGCAGCGGCCCGGCCACCACCGGCAGTGCGGCCGAGGGCGCCCAATGGGGCCAGCCGGCCCGCCCGGTCGTGCGCGTGCCCTACCTTGCCGAGACCACCAAGGCGCAGATCAAGGAAGATATCCGCAACGACATCCTGGCCACCGCGCGCGACGAGGGCTGGACCGATGGGCGCAAGCTGCCGGGTTGGTTGAAATCCGTCAGCGTCGAAGGTGATGTGCGGGTGCGCGCGCAGGGCGAGCTGTTCGACAAGAACAACGCGGCGGCCGATCTGTTCACACTGCAGAACTACACGCAGGAATCACCCGCCTGGGCCCCTGACCTGACCAACACCCAGAACGACCGCTCGCGCATGACGGTGCGGGCGCGTGTGGGTGTCACCGTGAAGGCAGGCGATGTGTCGGGCGGCGTGCGCATCGCCACCGGCGGCGCGTCGGGCAGCCCGAGCTCTGAATCGCAGACGCTCGGCAACAACTTCAACCGCCTCGCCGTCGGCTTTGACCGGGCCTGGCTGCAGTGGGAGCCCGTGCAGGGCGACTGGCTCAAGGGTGGGCGCATGGCCGTGCCCTTCGACCACAGCGAACTCTTGTGGCCAGACGACCTGGCGATCGATGGCATCGCCGCCAAGGGCGAACTCGACCTGGGCCCGGGCCTGTACGGCTTCGCACTCGGCGGGGCTTTCCCGCTGGAAGAGTTCGCCATCGTCAAACGCGACCGGTGGCTGTACGGCGCCCAACTGGGCGTGGACTGGGCCTCATCGAGCGGCGACTGGCAACTGCGTGCCGCGCTGGCCTACTACAACTTCCAGAACATCGCCGGCGTGCGCGAAGACGGGCCCCCGCCCGTCAACCAGAACGTGGGCACCATGCCCTACCTGGCCAGCCAGTACTCGGCGTCGGTGCGCCAGAAGGGCAACACGCTGATCAACCTGAACGCGCCGATCTGCGTGATCACGCCCAGCACGCCGGGGTGCAGCAGCACGGCCACCTGGGGCCTGGCATCGAAGTTCCGCCCGGTGGACCTGACGCTGGGCATCACGGCCAAGTTGTTCCGGCCCTACCAGGCCAACTTCGATGTCGACATCGTGCGCAACACCGGCTTCGATCTGGCCGACATCAGCCGCCGCGCCGGCCTGGACCTGAGCGGCCTGAAAGAGAAGACGACGGGCTACCAGCTGAAGCTGGGCTTCGGCATGCCGCGTGTGAAAGATCGGGGCGACTGGCGCAGCTTCCTGGCGTATCGCCATTTCGAGCGTGACGCCTGGGTCGACGCCTTCACCGACAGCGGATGGCACGGTGGCGGCACCAACTACAAGGGCTTCGGCGTCGGCGGCGAGTACGCCTTTGTCGACAACGCCAGCATCGGCCTTCGCTACTTCAGCACCCGCGAGCTGGACGATGGCCTGCGCTACACCAACAGCAACGGCCAGCAGGTGGGCAACATGAGCAGTGCGCCGCTTCGCATCGACACCGTGCAGGTCGAAGCCAACCTGCGCTTCTGATGGGGATGAAGATGACCGCCACCCGATCGTCCGCCTCCACTCGAGCCTGCCGCTCGCCATGGGCGCTGCTCGTGCTGACAGCACTCGCCGTGCACAGCGGCGCCTGCTTCGCCGAAGACGACAAGCGCAGCGCCCAGCTGCGCGAGGCCGCCCGCCGTGCCCAGCAGCAGTTGCAGCAGGCCCAGCAGGAGCTCAATGCCGTGAAGGCCGAGCGCGACAAGCTCGCGTCGCAGCAAGGCGCGCAGCAGCAGGCACTGGCCGCCGCCCAGGCCCAAGGCCGCGGTCAGATCAGCAGCCTGCGAACGAGCCTCGACCGTGCGAAGGCCGACGGTGAGCGCCTGCAGGCCGACCTGCAGTCCGAGCGCACGCAGCGCGAAACCCTGGCGCGCGAGCTGCAGGCCAGTCAGGGTCAATGGCAGTCGACCAGCCAGGCGCTGGAAGAGCAGCGGCGCGTGACCCAGACGGTGGCGGCCCTGCTCGAACGCAGCGTGAAGGCCCTGGCAGCGGCCGAAGAGGCCAATCGCCAGCTGCAGGCCCTGGGGCTCAAGGCGGTGGAGGCCTACACCCAGGCCACGCCCGAAGCGATGCGCGCGCACGACGAGCCCTTCCTGGGCCTGGCCGCCGTGCGGTTGGACAACGAGGCGGAAGTGCTGCGGCGCGACATGGCGCAGCACCGCATCGTGGCGCCCTGAGCCCTCCCCCGGGGCGCCCAGGCGCCCCGAGCCCTCTCTCCAAGGCGCCCAGGCGCCCCGAGCCCTGCCCCTCAGGCGCCCTGGTGAGCGATCCGCCGGGCCGGCGGCATCGCCGGCGTGCGCCATTCGCCGCGGGTGAAGCGGCCCACATGGGCCAGCGCCGCACCGATCACCTGGTGCATGTCGAAGTAGCGGTACTCGGCGAGCCGCCCACCGAAGTGCACCTGGCCGCCGAACGCCTCATCGGCCAAGCTGCGGTAGCGCTCGTAGCGCCGACGGTTGGCTTCGGTGCCGACGGGGTAATAAGGCTCAAGGCCAGGCCCATGGTCGGCCGGATACTCGCGGGTGATGAGCGTGTGCTGCACGCCAGGTCGACGGCCGGGGCTGCTGCGGTCGAAGTGACGGTGCTCCAGGATGCGCGTCCACGGCACCTCGGCCTCGGTGAAATTCACCACCGCATTGCCCTGGAAGTCGCAGGTGGGCAGCAGCTCGCGCTCGAAACGCAGTGAGCGGTACTCGAGCGCGCCATGTGCGTGGCCGAAGAAGGCGTCGATCGGCCCGGTGTAGATCACGTGATCGAAGCGCGAAATCCAGTGGCGCGCATCGGGAAGAAAGTCGATGCCGCACTGCACCGGCACGCCCGCCAGCAGGCGATCAAAGAGTGCCGAGTAGCCGCCGATGGGAATGCCCTGGTGGCGATCGTTGAAGTAGTTGTCGTCGAAATCGAAGCGCACCGGGATGCGCTTGATGATCTCGGCCGGCAACTCGGCCGGCGAGCGCCGCCACTGCTTGCGGGTGTAGCCCTCGATGAACAGGCGGTACAGCGTCGGGCCCACGGTGGCCAGGCAGTGTTGTTCCAGATTTGCTGGCTGGGCGATTTCGACGCGCTCGCGGGCCACGGCAGCGCGGGCCTCGGCGGGCGTTCGCACGCCAAACACCTGGTACAGCGTGAACAGGTTGATCGGGAAGCTGTACAGCTGCCCGGCATGCTGCACCTTGACGCGGTTGACGAAGCTGTTGAACCGCGCAAAACGGTTCACGTACTCCCAGATGCGGTCGCTGTCGGTGTGGAAGATGTGGGCCCCGTGCATGTGCTCGTGGCAATCGGCCTCTTCCACGTAGCGCGTGACGCAGTTGCCACCCGGCGCATCGCGCTGCTCGATCACCAGCACCTGGTGACCCGCGTCGTGCAGTTCGCGGGCACACACCGCGCCATACAGCCCGGCGCCGACGATGAGGATGCGGGCGCTCATGAAGGCCTTGTCGACAAGAAGAAGAGAGGTGTCACGGCGCCAAGCATCACGAGATCAATCGCATCGACATCGCCTCGGCCACCGCGTGCGCACGGTTGCGGGCGCCGAGCTTCTTCTGGATGCTGCGCAGGTGGTTCTTCACGGTCAGCGGGCTGATGCCCAGCATCACCGCGATCTGAGCATTCGCCTTCGCCTCGCGCACCGCGGCCAGCACCTGGATCTCGCGATCGGTCAACGGGCGCCCGCCGCTGCCATCTGCACGCCCGCGGGGCCTCGTCTCGGCCATCGCGCCGTTGGCCGCGTACACCCTCGACAAGGCGAAGCGCAGGTAGGGCATCCACAAGTCCAGTGCACAGCGGGCAGCCTCGCTCGGCGATTCAGCATCACCTTGGCGCAAGAAGGCGACCTGCACCTCCTCGCCCTGCCCGCCCAGGCCACGCAGCGCGTGGACCAGCACATGCGCAAAGCCACTGTCCACCAGGCCCACCGCCGTTGGATGGGTCGACCACGCCGGCGCGCGCAGATCGATGGCGAGCGCGCGCTCGCCACCGGACACCCAGGCATCCGACCACGCCGACCACAGGCGCAGCCCGGTGTCCGACAGCTCGCCCTCCAGTGTCTTGGGCAGCGGCACGCAGTTCAGCACATGGGTCTGGCGGCCGCCTTGACGGCCGGTGTCGGTGCGCAGCAAGGCCAGGTCATGGGGCAGGAAGCGGTAGACATGCAAGCGCAGCCAGACGAAGAACTGCTGTGGCGAACCCACCTGGTGGGCCGCTTCGGCGGCACGGAGGAACGCATCACCCACATCGGGTGCGTCGGGCGAGGTGGACAGGGTGGACAGCATCAGCTCAACCGCAGCGCGTGCGACGTCCCCAGGGTCCTGGCCCATGCCGTGGCCGAGGGCTCGCGGCGAAACGAGGCGTCGACGGCAGGGTGCATTTCAGCGATCAAGGCAGGCATGGGGGTACGGCTCCGGGCTTCCGATCTCGGTGGAACCCAGATCGAGAAGACGCGGCAGCGTAGGGCCCGGTCATGACAGGCCGATGGCAGGCCCGGGTGGTTTTTCGTGCCGGGTTGACGCGAAACCGTCACACGGCGCCGTCAACATCCGCGGCGGATTCAACTTCGCTTCCGGGCGGCCGGGCCCGGGCCGCACCACCTGCCGTGTCTGCGCCGTTCCCCCCGACCGATATCCCCCCCTGGCACCACCATGCCGGGCTTGACCTGTATCGCCTGCAGGCGCTGGACCGCTCGATGCTCGGCGCGCCCTCCCTCTATCTGGCTGCCAGTGAGGGGGTGGCCTGGCAAAGCACCTGCGGTTCGATCGACCTGCGCGCCGACGACTGGCTGGGCAGCGGCACGCTGCGCAACAGCTTTTATGTGGAGCCATGGGCGCGGCTGAGTTCGGTGCGAGATCTCTCGCTGGTGATCGATGCCCAAGGCAGCCTGCGCGTGCGGGTGATGTGCGCCTCGCTCGGCCAGCCCGCCCAGGTGCTGCGTGAAGCGCACATGGACAACGACCTCCCAGGGCGCTGCGTGCTGCCCATCGGGGCGATCGACGCGCTGCCGGCCAACAGCCGGCTGTTCTGGCACATCGATGCGATCGACGGTGCCCGCCTTCATGACGCCGTGTGGTGCAGCCGCACCCGTCCCCATGGGGCCACCCGCCTGGCGGTGCTGATGCGCACCTATGGCCGCACACGCGACCTGCGGGCTCAGCTCGACCGCCTGGCCGAAGCCGCTGCGGGCGATGCGCACCACAGCGCAGCGCTGGCGCGCATGAGCTTCTGGGTGCTGGATGCCAGCCCCGACGCGCCTGCCCTCTGGGACGACGCCGATCGCCACGGGCTGGACCTGCGTGTGCTGGAAGCCCCCAACCTGGGCGGTGGCGGCAACGCCAGCCACCTGATCCACCACTTTCTCGCCGCGTGCGATGAGGCACCGGGCGAGGCGCCGCAAGAGGTGCTCATCCTGGACGACGATGGTGCGGTGTCGATGGAATCGATGTCGCGCTACCTCACCAGTTGCAGCCTGCGCACCCGGGCCTACGTCGCCAGCCTGCCCATCTTGATGAAGAGCCGCCCGACCCAGGTGTGGGAAGACGGCGGCTTCTGGGGCCGATTGAATTTTCAGCAGCAAGGTGAATTCGGTCGACGCCGCAATCTCTCGCCGCACCTGCTGAAGCACGGCCTGTCGCTGGAGGGCTTCGAGCACCTGGATGCGTTCGGCCCGCTGAACACCTGCGAGTACGCGACCTTCATCTTCTTTGGCCTGCCCACCGATCTGCTGCGGCGCCTCGGTCTGCCCGCCGCCTTCTTCCTGCGCGGAGATGACATCGAGTATTCGCTGCGCGCGCAGGCCGCCGGCGTCGAGGTGATCACCAATCCCAACCTCGCTGCCTGGCACGAGCCCGGCCACAGCCCGGGTCAGGAGTACATGGCCATCCTGCATGCGGTGTTGATCAACCTGACGCACTCCGACGGTGACGCGGCCGACCTTGTCCGGTGGTTCGAACAGCGCCTGGTGGAACATGCATCGATCGACGACCTGGCGGGCATCCAGCTCTACCAGCGAGTACTCGATGCCTTGCTTGATCTCGACGGGCCCTTGCTCACCCCGGGCTTCGAACAGCACTACCTTGAGGTGCTGCCCGATTGCGCCATGCCGATGGCGCCGCTGCCCCAGGGTGACCGGCAACGATGGGAGCGCGAGGCCCAACAGCAGGGCTGGCTGCTGCGCCCCTTTCTCTACCCCGGCTACCAGCCCGACGCCGACCGGCACCGCGCCACCGTGCTGGTGAACGCCGGCGCCGGCACCTACCGTGAGCTGGCCCCCATCGAGCCCCGGGCTCGTCTGCAATGCATGCAGCAGTACCTCGAACGGCTCCAATCGATCGCCCAGGGCTTCGACGTGCTGCAGGCCCATTGGCGCGAGCGGCTGGCGGCGTCAGGTCGGGACGCTTTCTGGGCCGAGGTGGCAGGCCGGCACGCCCCGTCGACACACACCGTGCTGCACACGGCGTTCCGGGCCCGCGAAGCGACGCCTGAAGCATCGTCGCTGCCATTCGGGCAGGCGGCGCTGGCACCTGCGGTGCCCATTCGCGAACTGCGCGAGCGCATGGAACGAGAGCTGGCGCAATGGGCCCAACTGCGCCGTGGCGAGGCCGGCACCGCGCGCGGGCACCGAGCGCCACGCCCCTCGCGCTGGATCGATCGCCTGTGGGCCTGGTGCCGTCGGGCCGCCTCGCTGACACCCACGCCCCCCCGGCCGACGCTGGGCACGAATCGTCTGGCCCCCCTGCCGGTGGATTTCGACCCGGCCCAATACCTGGCCCTGAATGCCGACGTGGCCCGCACGGGCATCGACCCCGCACACCACTACCGACGCTTCGGTTCGGCCGAAGGCCGCCGCTACCGCCTCTGACTGCCTTTGACCGCCTTTGACCGCCTCCGACCGCCTGCAGCGTCGACGCTCAACGCCCCATGAATCGCCCCCAGATCGTTCTGCACATCGGCACCCACAAGACCGGCACCAGCGCTTTGCAAGCGGCGCTGGACGGCTCGCGCGAACACTTGCTTCAACGCGGCGTTCTCTACCCCGACACCCGGCGCCCGCCTTGGCCTGAGCTGCCCAAGCATTGCTCGGTGTACCAGGCGGCCGCCCACGGCAGCGCCGACGAGCAGGCCCGCGAACGAGACGCCCTGCTGAGCGAATGGCAGGCCAGCCGCGCCCACACGCTGCTGATCAGCGAAGAAGGCTTGTCCGAACCCGACGAGAAGATTCCGGAGTTCTTCGCACCCTGGGCAGCGCAACACGACCTGGTGGTGATCTGCCTGTTGCGCCGACAGGACCTGTTCGTCGAGGCGCTGTTCAACCAGTTCGTGCGTGAAGCGGCCCGCCGCGAGCCCCGGCCGCTGCTCACCTTTGCGCGAGGGCAGGCCACCCGGGCCCGGCTCGATTACCACGGTTTGCTCTCTCGCTGGGCCGCCATTGGGGCACGCGTCGTGGCGATCGACTTCGATGGCGCCCAGGTGCGAGAGAACGGCCTGATGACCACCTTCGACGCGGCCCTGGCGCACGCCACCGGGCGAGAGCTGTTGGCGCTGCCCGAGCGGCGCGCGAACTCGTCACCGGACATGCGACTGGCCCTGCTGCTGAACCGGTTGAACCGTCAGCGCATCGCTTACGAACTGGCCCCGCTTCTGCAGGCCACGCGGGGCCTGATGCACCAGGGTCTGCCCCCACTGCGCCACCTGCTGGGCCGCGACGAAAGGCGGCGACTGCTGGCCGATGTCGGGGCCAGCAACGAACGCCTGGCCGCGGACTTTGGCATCAGCTTCAGCCGCGAACTGCCACAGGAGCCGTCCTGTGCGACCGAAGATCTCGACCCCGGCTTCACGCTGCAATTGCTGGCCAGCCTGACCCACAGCCCCTCGCGGCCCAGCGTGCCGAGCTGATCTCGCTGGCGACGGTGACAACGGCCAGGCCCTATGCTCCAGGCATGGCTGAGTTGGAATTGAAGTTTCAGGTGCCGCCCGAGCGGCGCAACGAAGTGATGCGGGCGATGAAGGCGGGGCGGGTCGAACGCATCCATCTGCAGGCCCGCTACCACGACACCGCAGACGACCTGCTGGGGCAAAACCGCTTGGCCCTTCGCCTGCGGCAGGAGGGCCGTGCCTGGGTGCAGACGCTCAAGGGCAGCACCGGCCACGTGGCCGAACGTGCCGAGCACGATGTGGCCCTGTCCCGCGTACCGCGCGGCGGCCCGACGCTGGACATCAACCGCCACGCCGACAGCGCAGTGGGCCAGGCTTTGCTGGCACTGCTGCGCGATCATCCCGAAGCCACGCTGCAGCAGGTCTACGCCACCGATGTCTGGCGCACCCACCGGGTGGTGGCCCATCAGGGCGCGCGCATCGAACTGGCCTTTGACGAAGGCCGCATCGTCGCGGGTGAGGCTGAACACCCGCTGTGCGAAATCGAGTTCGAGCTGAAATCCGGCCCGCCGGCCGCCCTTTTCGATCTGGCGCTGCGCTGGTGCGAACGGCACGGCCTGTGGCTGGACAGCGTCTCCAAGGCGCAGCGAGGCCAACTGCTGGCCCGCGGACGGCGCCACGCGGAACCCGTGAGCGCTCAAGCGCCCGCCATCCGCCGGGACACTGGCGCCGCCCATGTGCTGGCCCATGTCGTGAACAGCACGCTGCAGCAGATCCTGCCTAATTCCAGCGAGGTGGCCAGCGAGGTAGCCAGCGAGGTAGCAAGCGAATTGGCCGGCGGCAGCGCCACCGCCGAACATGTGCACCAGTTGCGGGTGGGGTTGCGGCGGCTGCGCACCGCCCTGCGTGAGCTGAAGTCCCTCGGCCCGAGCCCTTGCACGCCAGAAGACACCTCGGCGCTGGAGCACGCGTTTGCCCAGTTGGGCATGGCGCGTGATCAACAGGTGGCGCTGGAACACATCGTGCCCATGCTGGAGGCGGCCGATGCGCCGTGGACCGTGGGGCCAGCGACGGCGCAGCACGCCACCCGCGCGGCAGAGGTGGTACGTGCAAGCGGCTTCCAGATGGCGCTGGTGCGGCTGTTGGCCACCACCTTCCTCTCGCTTCGCGAGCCTGACGACAGCGCGCCGCCGGCACACCACATCGCCCGGCGCCTGCACAAGCTGCACCGGCGCGTTGCCCAAGCGGCCGATGGCTTTGCCGAGCTGCCGGTGGCCGAGCAACACCAGACCCGCAAGCGCTTGAAGCGTCTTCGTTATCTGGCCGAGTTCGCCGCTCCGCTGTTCAAGGCCAAATCGGTCGATCGTTACCTCGCGGCCCTGAAACCGGCCCAGGATGCGCTGGGCCTCTTGAACGATCAGGCCACGGCCGAGGCCGCGTACCGGCAGTGGGCCGGCACCGAGCCACGGGCTTGGTTCGCCGCGGGTTGGCTGGCGGGCCGCCACGACGCCAGCGCGCGGCAATGCGGTCGGGCGTTGCGTCGGGTGGCCGAGGCGAAGCCGTTCTGGCGCGGATAGACCGCCGCCGCCCAAAAGGGCGGGGTGAGCGCCTTCACCCTCGCACTTTTACTCACACAGTGCTCAGGCGTCGGCCAGCACGGTCCACGGCACATCGATACACTCCGGCCATGCGCCGACTCGTGCTCATCTGCCTGCTGTGCCTGCTGCCGCTCCAATGGAGTGCGGCGGTCGCAGCTTGCTATGCCGGGCATGACGGTGGCGCACCGTGGTCGAAAGCCTCGGCCGAGTCGCCCTGCCAACTGGTCTTGACGGGCGACAAGACGCCCGAGACCGGCAACACCGGCCCCGCGTCTGGCGCGGCCGACGACGACCACTGGTGCACTGCCGACGGCCACGCCGACGATCCACTCTGGCTGGCCAGTCCCTTGGCCAGCGCGGCACGGCCGCCGTCGGCCCGGCCCTGCTTCGAGTACAACGCCCCTACGGGCTCGCACATTCCTGAAGGCCCCGAGCGCCCGGACAGGCTTCGCGCCGTCTGATCCGGCGCCGTCGTCACACCCTCGTTGTGGCGGTACACATCGACGAGCGCCGAGTTCCATCCCGCTGGGTACCCATGACCTTCAGGAGAATTCGATGCGAAGCAAGACGCTGGCCCTGGTCAGCACCCCCACCACCTCATCGCTGTCGACCGGCATCATGACGAAGCCGCTCGCGCCGCTCAGCCCCACCGAGCAGCCCCAACCGGCTGAAACCGCGGGTCTGGCTCGCCCGCGCCAGCTGGACCTGCCGAACATCGGCACCGCCCGCCCCATGCTGGGCGAGGTGGCCACCCCGCTGCAAAAGTGGGCCAGCCAAGACCTGCTGGCCGGCGCCGACGAAGCCATCATCACCCACGGTGATCAGGTCTACCGGCTGCGCCGCACGCTGACGGGCAAGCTGATCCTCACGAAGTAGAAGGGGATGGCACCTGGGGCAGCCGCATCAGCGCCTGCCCCATCCTGATCCGCGCACCCGTCTGGATGCCCTCGGCCAGGCTGAAGCCTGGCGGGGTGAAGACGATGATCGTGGATCCGTGCTGGAACCAGCCCAGTTCGTCCCCTTTGAGGCAACGGGCACGACAGGCGATTTCATTCGGCCCGCGGTAGCGCAGGTGCAGCAGCAGATTGACGAAGTGCAGCCTCAGGCTGGCCACCAGGATGGCGGCCACCGGCACCAGCGCGATCGGCTGCCCTGAATCGAGCCGCAGCCGCAACACCGCCCGCTCATTGCGGCAGAACAGCTTCTCCACCCGTTTGAGCGCGATCGGGTTGACGTTCCAGGTGTCACCGGACAGGTAGGTGACGTGCTGCACCTCGCCATCGGCGGGGGCGTGGAAGCGGTGGTACATCGCCGAGGTCAGTCGCAGCGTCACGTACTGGCCGTTCTCGAACGTCCGGGTGTCCTGGCTCGGGCCGAACAGCTCGCGCAACTCATACGGGTAGCCCTTGGCCTGGAAGACCGTCGTCCCGGCCACCGGGCCGCAGGCGCCCACGATCGCGTCGCAAGGGCTGGCGAGCACGGCGGGATCGCCATCCACCGGCCGAGCGCCCTCTTTGAGCTGGCGGGTGAAGCAATCGTGCAGGCTCTCGAAGCGCTGTTCACGGGCTTCGCTCAAGTCCAGGTCGGTGAATTGCCGCCAGACGGCGATCGACAGCCGGCACAGCCAGGGGTGGCGAATCTGGCTGAACCAGCCCATGAAGCGGGTCAGCGCGATGCGCGGCACCCGGTTGGTGAGGAGAAAGTTCAAGTCTTCTTGCTGGACCAGCCGCTGCAGGCTGAGGCGTTTCATCGTCATGTCAATGGAACCCGGTCAGATGGGTGGTTCTGTGGTTTTCGATCGCGACACATGGATGACACCCTCGCCCTCCTGGCCGCTCCCGCGCTGGCGCTCGGCGCCGTCGGCTGGGCTTTGCCGCGCGCCTGGCGGCGGCTGCAGCTCTCGCGCGCCAAGCACCGCTCGCTCACCGGGCATGCCCGCATGGCCAAGCGGGTGGCCTCGCTGATCCCGGGCTATGCGTACGACGAAGCGGGCTTCTTCGGCTCGGACAACGCGCCCGCTGACTGGCAGGCTCGCCGACGCTCCGGCTTCGAGCGGCTGGCGCAGGTGTTTGGCGAACGTTTTCCGCGCAGCGCCACGGCCACCGCCGAGCTGCGCGCATCGCTGCCGGACCTGCAGTTCACCGGCGCCTACCGCGTGCCGTTCCAGTACAGCCCTTACCTGCGCGAGCACCTGAAGATCGGCAACGTGCTGCGCGCCTCGGCTGGCGTCATGGTCGAAGATCTGGATGGCAACCGCTTCTTCGACCTCACCGGCTCGTACGGTGTCAACCTGCTGGGCTACGACGCCTACAAGCAATGCATCGCCGAGGCCGAGGCGCGCGCCCGATCGCTCGGCCCGGTGCTGGGCGGCTACCACCCGGCCCTGCTCGACGTGGTGGGCCGACTGAGGTCGCTGTCGGGCCACGAGGCGGTGTCGTTCCACATGTCCGGCACCGAGGCCGTGATGCAGGCCGTGCGTCTGGCGCGCTATCACACGCAGCGCAGCCACCTGGTGCGGTTCTGCGGCGCGTACCACGGCTGGTGGGAAGACGTGCAACCCGGCCCGGGCAACCCCGTGCCGCCGCGCGACACGTACACCCTGAAGGACATGGACGAACGCAGCCTGCAGGTGCTGCGCACGCGACGCGACATCGCCTGCGTGCTGGTGAACCCGCTGCAGGCGCTGCACCCGAACTCCGCCGCCCCGGGGGATTCGTCGCTGGTGGATTCCAGCCGCCGCGCCCAGTTCGACCGCGAGGCCTACACGGCTTGGTTGATGCGCCTGCGCCAGGTCTGCAGCGAACGCGGCATCGTGCTGATCTTCGACGAGGTGTTCGTCGGCTTCCGCCTGGCCCGCGGCGGCGCGCAAGCGTATTTCGGCGTTCGAGCCGACCTCGTCACCTATGGCAAGACCTTGGGCGGCGGCTTGCCGGTGGGCGTGGTCTGCGGCAGCCAGGCCTTGATGCAGCGCTTTCGCAGCGATCGCCCGGCCGACATCTGCTTCGCACGTGGCACCTTCAATGCGCACCCCTACGTCATCTGCGCGATGCAGGCCTTCCTGGAGCGGCTGGATCTGCCGGAGGTTCAGGCCCTGTACAACGGCCTGGACGAGCGGTGGAACGAGCGCGCCGAGCGCTTCAATCGGCGGCTCGCCGACGCGGGTGTCCCGGTGAGGGTGGCCCACCTGTCGTCCATCTGGACGGTGACCTACACCGAGCCCTCGCGCTACAACTGGATGCTGCAGTTCTACCTGCGTCTGCATGGCCTGGCCTTGAGCTGGGTGGGCACGGGGCGTTTGATCTTCAGCCTGAACTACGGGGATGCCGAGTTCGATGCCGTACTCGACCGGTTCACCGCCGCCGCACTGGACATGAAGGCCGACGGCTGGTGGTGGACAGACCCCGCGCAAACCAACCGGGGCATCCGCCGCCACCTGTTGGCGGAGATGCTGCGGCGGCGATTCCGAGGCGACTGAGGCGCCGAGCAGGCCGCCGCCGTACGCGGCGGCACCTCAGCCCCTCAGCCCCTCAGCCGCTCAGCCCCTCAGCCTTCTGCGCGCCCGCGATCAGCGTGGCTGCACCTCGGCCACGGGTGCGTCAGACTCGGCGTGCACATGGTGCATCGGGTCGATCCACTCGCCGCGCAGCAGGTGCCACGGGGCCTTGTGATAGAGCCAGATGTCGTGGAACGGATCGGTGAGGATCTTGCTCATCCACACCAGCCCCTTGGCCAGGCTCTGCTGCCAGGCCAACTGCGCCACGCGGAACAGCAGCCCGGTGACGCCGAGGAAGAACCACGCCATGCCCACATCGTGGGCATAGGCCTCCCAACCCACCGCCGGCTCGATCAGGCCGAAGAGGCTGGGCTGCCACCACAGCAACACCGGCAACGAGACCCACACGCCCATCAGCACGATCTTGCGGCGGATGTTGTAGCCGACCTTGATCGCTTCCTTGTAGTCGTCGGTGGCCTGGTTGACCTCGTCGTAACCCCGCGGCTCGAAGAAGAAGTGGCCCGCCTGGCGGGTGGTCATCGACACGCCCCAGGCGAGCAGCGCCGCCCACGCCGGATCGATGAACACCAGCCCATAGGCCACCAGGAAGCTGATCGCACTGACCAGGTGCAGGCTCTGGTTGATTCGGCTGTGGTGGTAGTAGCGGTGGTCGTCCCAGCGCTGGATGGCCAGCTCTTTCAGGAAGGCATTCACGTTGAACCTCGATGACGGCAAGGGGCACCGGGCCGCAGGGCCGCGACGCCGGCATGACACGATGGTGACCACCCGATGTGAAACGGCCGTGACGCGCCACGGGCCCCTCGGTCTGTCATCGAACTGTTGTGCGAGCCCGGCACGATGCGCACATGAAGCCGAGCGCCCACCGGACCGACACTCCAGGCATCGTCGTCGACAGCATCGCCGCGCCGCGGCGCTCGCTGCGCATCGCCTGCGTGACCGAGACCTATCCCCCCGAAGTGAACGGCGTGGCCACCACGATGGCCCGCTTCGTCGAGGGGCTGCACCGCCGCAATCACGATGTGCAGCTGATCCGGCCGCGCCAGGCGGCCGAACCGGCAACGGTCGCGGCCGATGCCCCGCCGCGCTTCCACGAGGTGCTGATGCGCGGCCTGCCGATCCCCAAGTACCCCAATCTGCGCATGGGCGTACCGTCCAAGCGAGCGTTGGTGCGCCTGTGGTCGACCCACCGTCCGGATGTGGTGCACATCGCCACCGAGGGGCCGCTGGGCTGGTCGGCCTTGCAGGCCGCCTTGCACTTGAAGCTGCCGGTCTGCTCGGACTTTCGCACCAACTTCCACGCCTACAGCCGGCACTACGGCGTGGGCTGGCTGCATCGGCCCATCATGGCCTACCTGCGCAAGTTCCATAACCGCACCCAGTGCACCATGGTGCCGACCGAAGCGTTGCGGCGAGACCTGGAGTCAGCCGGCTTCCGGCATGTGAGCGTCGTCAAGCGCGGTGTCGATACCGAGCGGTTCAATCCGCAGTTCCGCAGCGCGGCGCTGCGCCGCCAGTGGGGAGCCGACCCCGACGACCTGGTGGTGGGCTATGTGGGCCGGCTGGCTGCCGAGAAGAACTTCGCCACGCTCAACGACGCCTTCGAAGCCATTCGCCGCATCGACCGCCGGGCGCGGCTCGTGTTCGTGGGCGAGGGCCCCTTGCGCGCCGAGTTGCAAGCCCGTTGGCCCGAGGCGGTGTTCGCCGGCCAGCAGGTGGGCGAGGCCTTGTCGGCCCACTATGCGTCGCTGGATCTCTTTCTCTTCCCGAGCCTGACCGAGACCTTTGGCAATGTGACGCCGGAGGCCATGGCCAGCGGCCTGCCGGTGGTCGCGTTCGACTATGCCGCGGCATCGCAGGTCATCGAGCACACCCGCAGCGGCATGCTGGTGCCCATGGGCGACGCCGCGGAGTTCGCACGCCTGGCCGCGCTCATCGCCAGCCACGGCCCGCGCCGGGCCGCGATGGGCCAGGCGGCACGCGACGCTGCACTGAGGCTGGGGTGGGACGAGGTGGTGGCGCGCTTCGAAGGCGTGCTGCTGCAGGTGATCGCGCAGGCCGACGAACCCTCGCAGGCACCGATGGGCCAGGCGGTCCCGCTGGCTTAGCGGCGGCTCACGCGCGCCGCATCAGCCATGCCATGGCCGCGGCGATCGCCAGGCCGAAGATCCACATCACGGGCACGATGGGCACGTCGCCCGCCACCAGCGCCGCGTAGCCTGCCAGCATCACGAGGATGCTGGCGTTCTCGCTGCAGCCTTGCACCGCGATCGAGCGCCCGGCGCTGAGCAACTCGTGGCCACGGTGCTGAAGCAGCGCATTCAGCGGCACCACCATCAGCCCGCCCACGATGCCCACCGTGGCGAGCAAGGGAATGGCCAGCGCCAGGTGGCCCGAGCATGCCACCACCGGCATCATCAGGCCCAGCACCACACCGGCCGGCAGCATGCGCTTGGCCTGCGCCAGGGGCACCCAGCGGCCCGCCACCGACGCCCCCACCACCACGCCAACCGCCACCGCGGCCTGAAGGTAGGCCGCCTGGTCAAGCGTCAGGCCGAGCCGATCCACCGCCCAGCGCAGCACAGCGAACTGCAAGGTGGCCCCGACGCCCCAGAAGATCGTGGTGACAGCGAGCGACAGCCCGCCGTCACGATCGCGCCACAGCAGCAGATGATCGCGCCAGAAAGCCCGCGCCAGCACGACCGGGTGGATCTGGCTGGCGGGGTAGCGTGCGCCGCTGTCGGCCACGCGGATGTTGAAGGCGCCCGCCAACGCATACAGCAGCAGCAACCCGGCCAGCGAGGCGGTGAGCGCGCTGTGGTCGGCCACCACCGGCCACGCCGCCAGCCACCGGCCCGCGGCCTGCACGGCCTCGGCACCCAGCAGCCACGGGCTCACCAGACCGCCCCCCAGCACGGTGCCGAGCAGCGCCGCGCCAACCACCGACACCTCGATCCAGCCGTTGGCCGCCACCAGTTGGCGCGGCGGTACCAGCTCGGTGATCAAGCCGTACTTGCAAGGCGCGTAGGCCGCCGCCCCGAAGCCGACAACCGCAAAGGCCAGCACCGGGTGCAGGCCCGCCAGCAGGGCCAGCACGCCGAGGGCCTTCACCCCGTTCATCACCGCCATCAGCCGCGCCTTCGGAAAGGCATCGGCCAACGGCCCGACAAACGGCGCCAGGAAAACATACGACAGCGTGAAGCTGAACTTCAACAGCGGCGCCCACCAGCCGGGCCACCCCTGCTCTTGCAGCAAGGCGATGGTGACGATCAACAGGGCGTTGTCGGCCAACGCCGAGGTGAACTGCGCCGAGATCAGCCATCGGAAGCCAGGCGGGAAGCGGCGGTCGGGCGTGTGCATGGCCCGGCATTTCAAAACGGGTGTGTGACAGTCGGACCGCTCGCTCACCCCCAGCTGGCTCAGGCCGGCGGACTTCGCCGCGTCACTTGGTGAGCAGCGAGTTCATCACCTTCACGCCCAGCAATTCGCCGGAGCCGGTGGAGACCTTCGAGATCTCGCGGTAGGCGCTCGCCTGCACCTTGGCGGGCAGCGGCACGAAGCGGGCCTCCCGGGCCAGCGCGTCGCCGCGCAAATAGGCCCAGACGATGAAGCTCAGCGTGCGCTCGGCTCGCTCGCGGCTCTTGGGCACCCGCGGCAGCGCCATGTAGGTGCCCATCGTGATCGGCCAGGTCCGCGTGCCAGGCACATCGTTGATCGTCGCGAAGAAGTCACCCTCGCGAAACCACGCGCTGTTCATCACCGCCTCGCGGAAGCTGTCCACCCCCGCGGCCACGAAATGACCGTCGGCGTTCTTCAGCGACACGTCGACCAGACCTTCCGACACCACATAGTTGTAGTCGACATAGCCGATGGCGCCGGCCGTCGCGCGCACGGCCTTGGCCATCTCGGCGCTTCCCTTGACCGCCGTCACCTCGCCGGCCCATTCGAGCTTGGTAGCCGCCGGGTGACGCTGCTTCCAGGCAGCGTGCACGCGCCCCAGGTAGTCGCCGAAATGGTAGGTGGTGCCCGAGCCATCCGCGCGGACGATGCGGCGAATCGGCAGCGCGGGCAGCTTCAACTCTGGGTTGAGCATCTGAATGGGCGCGGCGTCCCATTGGGTGATGTCGCCCAGAAAGATTCTGGCGAGCACCTCGCCGCTCAGGCGCAGCGCCCGGGGCGCCACGCGAGGCAGGTTGACGACGGGGACGACCCCGGTGACTGCGGTCGGGAACATCACCAGCCCATCTCGCTCCAGCTCCTGTCGAGGCGCGATGACGTCCGAGCTGCCGAAGTCAACCTCGCCGGCGCGGATCTTCGCCATGCCCGCGCTCGATCCAATCGGGGCGTAATCGAGGCTGTCGCCGCGCAGCTTGGCGTATTCACGCCCCCAGGCGGAGTAGATCGGGGCCGCAGCCGACGACCCGGCGCCGCTCAATGGAGCGACTGGCGCCGTTTGGGCGCCGCACGGGCCCACCAGGCCCAGCAGGCACAGGACGAGACCACCGGCCCACGGGCGGCAATGGCGAGGCAAGAACAGGACGGACATGGGTACTGCGATCAAAGTGCGGGAAACGACACTGCGCCTCCGGAGAATGCGGCGGCACGCTCGGTCACCAACGCCACCGGACCTCCGGCGGCAAAACCGCGCATTGTCGTCGTGGCGACGATGTCCAGCACCTGGCCAGCGTCATCGAGCCTGTAGGGGGCCCGGCACGAATGGCTGCACAGCCCCGCAGGCCAGACCGTCAGCAAGGATCACGCGCCCGCCCATCCCCCCAATCCAGGCCTTGCGGTCCCCCACAGAGCCCGGTGCAGAATGCGCGCAGGCATCGGCGCACCGTCGCCGTGCACTCACCCAGGGGATTTGACATGCCAGGTTCGATCGATCGCCGCCATTTCATCGCCCAAGGGACCGCCGCCGCGATGTGGCTCGCGGCACCGCTGTCGGCACGTGCCGCCGCGTTTCCGCGCTATCGCATCAGTGACCTGGGAGACCTCGGCGGTTCGACCATCTCGGTTCGCGGCATCAACGACGCCGGCGTGGCCGTGGGCATGGCCACGCGGCACGACCTCGACAAGGCCGGCGTCGCCTTCATCTGCGACGGCGGCCCGATGCGTGGCCTGCGCATGGAAAAGCGCAGCGTCTCGTCGGCGGCGGCGGCGATCAACAACGCGGGCGTGGTGGCCGGTTATGACGTCGACCGTGCCGACGCGCACTTCACCCACAGCGCCTGGACGTGGAATGGCTCGGCGCGGCAGTACTTCACCAAGCAGGCCCTCACCGACAGCACCTACACCACCGACATCAACGACGACGGGGTGGTCACCGGCTTCGTCTACCCCTCGGCCGCGGTGCTGTGGCGCGACGGTCAGTTGATCGACCTCAGCACCGAGACCGGCCTGTCGTTCGTGCAGGCCAACGCGTTGAACCACGCTGGCGACGTGGTGGGCGTGGCGCTGGGCCGCAAGCGGCGCTTCCAGTCGTGCCTGTACCGTCACGGCGCGGCCACGCTGCTGGACATCTTCGGCACCCCCGAACACGAGGCCACCGACATCAACGCCGCCGGCCAGGTCTGTGGCCGCTACACGCAGGTGGTCGATGAACGACGCTGCTATGGCTACCTTTGGCAGGACGGCGTGGCGACGGAGCTCGGCCAGTTGCCCGGGCCCGAGCAGGCCATCTTCCCCGCGGCGCTGAACGATGCCGGCATGGTGGTCGGCACCTCGGTCGTCACCGCCTTGGTGAGCCCCCGCGTGCCGCACGCGTTCGTCTGGCAGAACGGCAGCATGGTCGACCTGAACCGGTTGATCGACGGCGACCGCGACGGCTGGGTGCTGAACAAGGCGGTTGACATCAACAACCAGAACCAAATCGTCGGGCAGGCCACGCGGCATGGCGTGCCGCGCGCGTTCATCGCGACGCCGGTGTAGGCACCCACCGGGCCGCGATGCATCGCCGCGCCGGGGCCGCACGCAACGACCCCGACAGGCCTCAGGGCTGCGAGCGAGTCGTGGTCGGCTCTTAGAGGAAGCCGGCGTCGTACTCGACTTCGACCCCCTTGGACAGGGTGCCCCACAGCGCCAGCTTGGTGCTCCACCAAGCGGCCCCACGGAAAACATCCCTTGCTGGGCGTGCGCTCACCGCGAGGACGAATCGTTTGAAGTCGCGGCCATCCGGCTGGACGCCGACCCCTTCGAACTAGGGACATGAGTGCACAACGATGACGCCCCTAACTTCATTGTTGAGTGTATCAATTTGACACTAACGTGCAAAAAGCACGCATCAACTGTGACCGTCAGCCTAGGATGAATCGTCCCTCCCGTCACGCGGGCCTGGGCACCGATCCAACTCGAACATGGAGGCCACACTTGAGCAGCACCCTGGCGCCCACCGGCGCTCGCCAAGCAGTCCCACCGCCTTGCCAGGACTCACCGCCCCGCGCGGATGAACCGGCTCACCCCGCACCCTGGAAAGAGCGCTGGCAACGTCGTTGGCGCGCCGGTCGCCTGCAGGCCATGGTCCAGCGGCTGGAGCTGCGTCCCGGTGACAGCATCCTCGATCTGGGCGGCAACATCGAAACCTGGGCGTTGACCGATCAGGCTTTTCGCGTGACGCTGCTCAACACCAACGAGGCCAGTGCCGGCACGCTGCGCCCCTGGCGTCTGCCGACGAATGGGTGCGAGTGGAAGGTGGAGGTCGGTGATGCCAGCGATCTCAGCCGTTATGCCGATGGCAGCTTCGATGCGGTCTTCAGCAACAGCGTGATCGAGCACCTGGGCAGCGACGATGCCGTCGCCCGATTTGCCCGCGAGGCGCAGCGGGTCGGCCAGCGCTACTGGGTGCAGACACCTGCCCACACCTTTCCCATCGAAGCACACACCGGCCTGCCCTTCTACTGGCGCTACCCTGAACGCTGGCGGCGCGCCTGGGCCGGGTGGCAGGATCGACGGCACGCCCACGAGCCCTGGCACTGCCCCTTGGCGCAGACCACCTACCTGCCTTTGCCCACCCTCCAGCGGCTCTTCCCGGGGGCGCAGCTGTACACCGAGCGGGTGGCCGGGTTCGCCAAGTCGTGGTCGGTCTATGGCGTGGGCCAGGGGGGCAGGTCATGAGCGCCGCCAACTGGTCTCGCCTGTGGTCGCTCGGCCGACAGCGGGTCGCGCAAGAGTGGCGCGAAGCGATCGAGTTGAAGACAGGCCTTCCGCTGTCGCGGCCCTTCGCCATCCGCGCGCACCCCACCGAACGCTGCAACTACCGGTGCGGCTCCTGCGCCTGCTGGCGCTTGGACGACTACCCGGCCGAGATGACGCTCGCACAGTGGCAAGACGCCTTCGCTGGCTTGCAGGAGTACGTCGGCCGATTCAACGTGCAGTTCGCGGGCGGCGAGCCCTTGATGTTCAAGCCGTTCCTGGATCTGGTGCAGTGGTGCGACGAGCGTGGCCTGCACTGGGGCATGATCACCAACGGGTCGGCGTTGACGCCCTCGGTGGTGTCCCGCCTTGTCCGGGCCCGGCCCACGAACATCGACATTTCGGTCGATGGCGCCACCGACGCCGTGCATGACGCGTCGCGCGGCACGCCGGGCTCGCTCGCCCGGATCCGCCAGGGCTTGCAGCGCCTGCGCGCCGCGCGTGATGCGCAGGGGCACCGTTTCCCGATCCGCCTGAAAGCCACGGTGCATCGGCACAACCTGCACGACATGCCGGCGCTGGTGGAGTGGGCAGTGGCTGCCGGCGCCTCGTCGGTCGACTTCAGCCCGGTGCGCCCGTGGACCGACGAGGTCTCCCGCGACCTGTGGCTGCGGCCGGCGGATGAGGCGCGGCTGCAGGAGACGGTGGAGGCGCTCGTGTCGGCCAAGCGCCAAGGCGCGCCCATCGAGACCGAGGAGCGGCGCATGCGCTCGTGGCCGGCACACTTCCGTGGCGATGCGGTTCAGCCGACCCGCACCCCCTGCCGTGTCGGTCTGCGCGACTTTCACATCCTGGCCAACGGCGACGTCCGTACCTGCTGGGAGTACCCCGTCATCGGCAACATCACGCGCCAAGGTGCACGCGAGATCTGGACGAGTGCCCTCGCACGCGAGCAGCGCGCGCAGACGCTCGGCTGCTCGCTGCTGGGGTCACCGCGGTGCGCCAGCTCGTGCCTGTCGCACCGCACGATGACGCAGGACTGGCAGCGCGTGATGGTGCTGGCGCCGCGGATGCGCTGACGACCCTCCCCGGTGCGCGGCGCGTCAGGGCGCGCCGCGCCAGCGGATCAAGGCGAAGCCCCGCTCCTCGAAGACCATCTCGTAGGCGTTCGCCTCGTCGGGTGGCAGCTTCTTCAGGTGCTCCACCTGCACCAGCGCGAGCTCACCGGGCCGCGGCGCGCGTCGCGGCGCAGGCTGGCCCCGGTAGAGCGCGAAGCTGGGCTTGTGCAGCTTCCACTGCACGGCCAGCTCGGGCCGATCACGCGCGAGCACGCCCGCGTCGCGCACCGGCCCTTGCAGCAGCGTGCCCCACCAGGGCAGGCCAAAGCCAAGCAGCACCAACGCCACCACGCACGCCGACAGCAGCGGTGTCGCACTCGGCGCCAGGCCATCGCGCAAACGCGCCGGTGCCACGGCGAACCCGATGATGACGCCCGCAGCCACCACACCGGCCATCATCAGCCCGGTCGGTGACGGCGGGTGGGCCAGCAAGGCGCGGTATTCCGGTTGCTTGACCATGTTGGCGATGGCCGGCAGAAACCAGGTCGGCAGCACGAAGGCGGCCAGCAGCAGCAGGGCCGCCAGCGCCAAGGCCCAGCGCATGCGCGGGCCGCAGCGCTCGAGCTCGACCGCCATCAACAGCACGAACGGCGTGGCGCCGTAAAGCACGTAGTGCGGCAGCTTGGTGCCCGACAACGAGAAGAACACCAGCACAAAGCCGCCCCACCCCAGCAGGAAGCGGCCGAAGGGCTGCTGCCAATGCGACTTGGCACGCCACAGCACCGCCAACAGCAAGGGCGCCCAAGGCAACAGCAGCAAGGGCAGCACCCCCAGGTAGTAGCCCACGCCGCCGCCGTGCTGCTCCATCGCGCTGCTGTAGCGGGCCAGGTTGTGGCGCACGAAGAAGCCGTCGATGAAGGCCTGGCCATGGCGATGCAGCGCGTAGGCATACCAGGGAGCGGCGATGCCCACCAGCAACGCCCAGGCGGGCCCATCGGTGATCGCCTGGACGATGCGCCGCCACGCCGCCCGCGCATCCCATCCGGTGATCAGCCACATGCCCGCCGCCGCGACCGGCACCAGCACGGCCACCGGCCCCTTGGCCAGCAGGCCCAGCCCCATCCAGGCAAATGCGCGGCGCAGCGGCGCCTTGTCTTCGGATTCGAGCCAGCGCCAGGCATCGGCGATGGCCATCATCAGCAGGAAGTTCAGCAAGGCATCAGCGGTCGCGGCGCGTCCGATGGCCAGCACGCCCAGGCTGGTGGCCAGCATCAGAGCGGCGCTGATCGCCGTGCGTTCGCCCAGGCGTGGCCGGGCCAACGCGAACAGCGACAGCGCCCAACCCCAGGCGCACAGGGCCGATGGCAGGCGCAAACCGAATTCGTTCAGCCCGAACACCGAGACGCTGACCGCCTGCAGCCAGTAGACGAGGATGGGCTTGTCGAAACGGTCTTCGCCATTCAGCGTGGTGTGGCCCCAATCGCCGCTTTGCAGCATCTCGCGGGTGGCCTCGCTGAACGCACCTTCGTCCACATCGAACAGCGGCGCCCCACCCAGCTGAAACACCGCCAGCAACAACAACGCGAGGGCGAGGGCCCAGGGCATGCGGCGCCGCAGCGGCTGGGGGTGCCCGCTCGGGCCTGCGGCGTAGGCCGTCGGCGCGTTCATCGGCCGCCGGCGCTCATCTCATGCCACGCATCCGCATCGTCGAGGGGCGGCTGGTGCATGGTGTGGTACTGCCTCGCATGGCCGCCTTCGTAGTAGATGCGGATGAGCAGCTCCGCCAGCACACCCGTGCACAGGAACTGCAGGCCCGCGATCACCATGAAAAAGCCCAGGATCAGCAAAGGCCGACCACCGACCGACTCGCCCAGCAGCTTCAATACGCCGAGGTAGCTCAGGATCATCGTGCCCATCGCCCCGATGCCCAGGCCGACCGTGCCAAAGAAGTGGCCGGGTCGCGCCCCGAAGTTCAGGAAAAAGTAGACCGCCAGCAGATCGACCAGCACGCGGAAGGTGCGCGAAATACCGTACTTGGATTCACCCGCCGTGCGGGCATGGTGGCTCACGGGCACTTCCGCCATGCGCGATGGCGAGGTCACCGTGGCGAGCCAGGCGGGAATGAAGCGGTGCATCTCGCCATACAGACGTATCTCGCGCAGCACCGGCGCCCGGAAAGCCTTGAGGCTGCAGCCGAGATCCTGGAACTTCAGGTCGGTCACACGGCGGATCAACCGGTTGGCGAGCATCGACGGGAACTTGCGCAGCGCAAACCCGTCCTGCCGGTTCTGGCGCCAGCCGGCCACCAGGTCGTAGGGCTCGTTGAGCAGCTTGGCCACCAGCAGCGGGATGTCCTGCGGGTCGTTCTGAAGGTCGCCGTCCATCGTCACGATGACGTCGCCACGCGCGGCATCGATGCCGGCCTGCATCGCCGCCGTCTGGCGGAAGTTGCGCAGCAGGCGCAGCACCCGGATGTGCGGCCCGACGGTGGCGGCATGGTCTTGCAGCGCGCGGCCGGTGCCATCGCGGCTGCCATCGTCGACAACGATCAGCTCCCACGGGCACGGATAGGCGGCCAGCGCCGCCTGCACCGCGTCGATCAGCGGCCGCGCGTTGTCGATCTCGTTGTACATCGGCACCACCACCGACAGGCGGTGGGGCTTCAATTGGGCGAGCGCCTGCAGACGCGCGGCCGGCAGGTCCACGGCGGTGGCCGGTGGCGTCAAGGTGGGGGTGCTCATCGAGTCTAGTCCAGTGAAACGGAGAAATCGGATGTTCGTAGGCACCTGCTGGCGATGCAATCAAGGCGCCAAGCGCAGCCGGGTTGGACACCCGGCGAGCATTGGCAACGCCGAGTGCGCCGCTGGCAGGTGCCCACCCTGTGGGCCGGTGCTTGGCAGGGCGCGCCGCGGCGTTGCGACCCTTGCCCAGGCATACAGCCTGGGCTGCGGGCCGCGCCTTGCCGCGCGCCCTGCCAAGCACCGGCGAACATCCGATTTCTCCGTTTCACTGGACTAGTTCTCCAACAACGTCGCCCGGGGTTCGCGGGCCCAGGGCATGATGATCGCAGCCGCGGCGAGTGCCACGGCCAAGGCAAAAGCATGCAGGGCCAGCGCGCCGGCGGCGACTTGCGCGCTGGCCGCGGCGCCTGCCGCACTGCCATCCAGACGGGCGGCGGCCCAAACGCCGGCCTCATAGGTCCCCAAGCCGGCCGGCCCCTGCAAGGGCAACACCGAGGCCAGTTCGCCGCCCAGGGCGCCGCGCCAGGCGGCCAACGCATCGAGGGGCGCCAGCGCCTGCAGCACCAGGGCGAACACCGCCAGCTTGACCAGCCAGTTGGCCGCGCACAGGGCCCAGCCGATGCGGTCGTTGCGGTGGGTCAGCCAGGCGGCTTCGAAACGGCCGACGGCAGGCACACGCGCCGAGGCCGCGGCCAACAAGCGCCCGCCAAACCACAGAGCGGCGCCCCATGCCACGCCCAGCAGCACGGCCCAGCCCGCGCGCATGCCGGCCGACACCGGTGGCAGCCACAGCGCCGCGAGCGTGGCCAGCACGGCCGCGTCCTGCAGCCGCAGCCACAGCAGGCTGCGCAGCGAATCGCCCAGCGGCACCCCGAAACGGCGCTGCATCAGCCACGGGTAGCCGGCCTCGCCCGCCCGGAGCGGCAGCACCACGATGGCGGCGTTGTGGGTCAGGAAAAGTGCGAGGCAGGCCACGAAACCTGGGGCCGTGCCGCGGGCCGGGTCGGCGGCGAACCACGAGCCCCACTCGCGGCGCAGCCGCTCGGCGCGCAAGGCGTAGCTGGTGCACAGGCCGGCCAAGGCCAAGGCCCAGAGCCAGACCGGCGTGACCGCCACGGCGGCGGTCAGCGGCGCCAAGTCCAGGTGCCGCAGCAGCCACACCAGCAGGCCGAGGCCGAGCACGCTGGCCAGCAGCAGACGCGTCCAGGGGCGGCGCGCGGCATCGGACGTCGAAGGCATCGTGGGCACGGGAAGAATGGCGCGCGATGGTAGCAGCCGCTCACTCAAGCACTGCGCCCAGAGCCCCGAGTGCAGTGTTTGATGCTGGGCGGAACTGAAGAAAACCGATGGATTGGGTCGTCTGGCGAGGCGCAAACCACAGCGATGCCCGGTGGCATCGCGAGGATTTGCAACGGCGCCAGGCGGCCAAAGGCACGGTTTTATGTTCCGCACAGCGTCGAACACTGCACAAGCAGCCCTGCCCGGGCACCGACGCCAGGGGGCGTCTATCATCCCCGCCCGATGTCCCAGAAGATCCTCGTCACCGGCGCTGCCGGATTCGTCGGCGCCCACGTGGCCGCCGAATTGGCGCGCGCCGGCCACCGGGTGACCGGCGTCGACAACTACAACGCCTACTACGAGCCGCGGCTCAAGCACGACCGCGTCGCGGCGCTGCTGGGCCCGCTGGGCGTGCCGTGCCAGGTGTTGGACCTCTGTGACGCCGCCGCGACCCGGGCGCTGCTCGCCGACGGTGGTTTTGATGCGGTGATCCACCTCGCTGCGCAGGCTGGCGTGCGGCACTCGATCAAGGCACCGGGCGACTACATCCAGTCCAACCTGGTGGGATTCGGGAACGTGCTCGAAGCCTGCCGCGAGGCCGGTGTGCCGCATCTGCTGTATGCCAGCTCGTCGAGCGTCTATGGCTCGCGGGCGGACGCGCCCTTTCGCGAAACCGACCGGGTCGACCGGCCCGCCTCGTTGTACGCCGCGACCAAGATCGCCAACGAGCTGATGGCGCACACCTACGCCAGCATCCACGGGCTGCGCTCGACGGGGTTGCGCTTCTTCACCGTCTACGGGCCCTGGGGCCGGCCCGACATGGCGTACTTCTCGTTCTCGCGCCGCATCCGCGCCGGCCAACCGATCACGCTGTTCGCCGAAGGCCAGTTGCTGCGCGATTTCACCTACATCGACGACATCGTCGATGCGGTGATCGGCCTGCTCCATGCACCCGCCACCGTGGACAAGCCCACGGAATCCGACATCTACAACCTCGGCCACCACGTGCCGGTGAAGGTGGTTGATTTCGTGCGCACGCTGGAAGACGCGCTGGGCTTGAAGGCACAGATCGAGTTCGGCCCGATGCAGGCCGGCGATGTGCCGGTCACCTGCGCCGACGATGGCCGTTTGCGGGCCCGCATTGGCGACTGGGCCTGCACGTCGCTCGCCGACGGCCTTGGCCGCTTTGCGCGCTGGATCGAGGCCTGGGAGCCTGCGCCGGGCGCCTGATCGGCGGCCCGGCGACAGCGCAGCAACCGAGGCTCAGCGCACGGGCGTCAGCACCATCGCGTGCTTCGCGCCGTCGATCTCGCCGGTCAAGGCGATCTGGCCCGCGGCGTTGATGCCGACCGGCAGCGTGTACTTCACCTTGCCAGCCAGCGGATCGGCCGGATCGATCAGATCGGCGATGTCGTGCAGGCCGTTGGCGGCGTCCCAGTAGGCGGCCCGGAAGAAGTTCTGCACCATGAGGCTGCCCACCACCTGGCCCGCAGCGTTGATGGCTTGCGCCCGGACCTCGTGGTCTTCATAGGGGCCGTCGGCGGCGATGTCGCGCATGCCGGATTCGGCCGACCAGATGAAGCCCCGCGACCGGGCCCCGGTGCCGCTGACGCCCACGACTTCGCCATGGACGTTGATGCCCAGGGCCTGGCTGTTGCACGCCTGGACATCGTCGCCGCCGATGCAGCCGAGCCGCTTCGCGCGCCCCCTGGGTTCGACGAGCAGTGCGCGCATGCGGCCATCGGTCATCACCATCGTGCCCACCGCCTGGCCGACCAGGTTGATCGCATAGCCGTAGCTGCCGCGCGCATCCGGCGGGTTGCGATCGACCATGCCCTCCGATGCGCTCCAGACGAACAGGTGCGGCGAACCGTCATCGGTCATGGCCGTTCCCACCACCTGGGCGCGATCGTTGATGGCGTTGCCAAAGCTGCTGCCGCCCGGCACCAGCCCCCCGATCAGGCGCACCCCGTTCGCCTCGGTCCAGACGAACGCCTGTGACGCGCCCTGCCCCTTCTGGTGGGTACCGACCGCGCGTGCCCGGTTGTTCAGCGCGCCCAGGTCGTTGCGACCGCTGGTGAGCGACACGTCCCACCAACGGGTTCCGGTTTCGGCGGACCAAATGAACGGCCGGATCGCGACTTGCTGGTCGAACAGCCTCGCCTCGCCCAGCACCTCGCCCGCGTCGTTCAATGCCACGGGCTGCGTCGACGTGGCCCCTTGGGGAATGCCCAGGTCGGTGACGCGGTAGGTGGGTGCAGCGGACCAGGCCGTGGCGGCCAGGCCGAAGCCGAGCGCGGCCGTGAAGCGGGCCATCTGCAATTGCGCAATCTTCAGCAAGAACGCCTCCATGGTGGGGTGCAAGCCCCGACGATAACCGGTTATCTCCGCAGTCCGCGGGCGTTCTGCCAAACATCGTTCCTGCCGTCGGAAAGAAAAAAGCCCGACCGAGGTCGGGCTTCGCGGGACAGCCGCTCACCGGCTGTCCAGACACCACAGGTCAGCGCACGGCGCGCTGGGCGGCGTCGAAGAAGACCAGGTCGCGCGAAGGCACCACGTCAGCGGCCAGCACGCCTTTGAGCACCGTCAGGTCTTTCCACTTGGCGCCAGAGCCGGTGCCGTCGGTGTCGATCTGGAGGCGGGCACCGGTCGTGCCATCACGCAGTCGAACGACCTTGTCGGCGATCGGGTCGGTGCCGCTGTAGCCGATGTTCACCAGCAAGGCACGCAGGTCGATGCGATCGACACCCGGAGCGAAGTCGAGGATGGTGTCCTTGGCGTCGCCCATCTTGGTGTAGGTGAACACGTCTTCGCCGTTGCCACCGGTGAGCTTGTCTGCACCACCCGCGCCGATCAGCTGATCGTCACCAGGGGTGCCGACCAGCTTGTCCTTGCCTGCGCCGCCAGCGATGGTCTTGACCAGGTACAGGCCGGCCACGACCGGATCGTGGTCAGACGAACGGTACGGTGTCGCGCTGTAGTAGTCCGGGCCGCAATTCGCGCACAGCGGCTTCTTGAACTCGGTGTTGTAGTCGATCACCGACGGCTCGTCGGCGTTGATGTGCCATTCGGTCGCATCGGTGAACTGCGCGGCCATCGAGGGCGTGGCCAGGGCATGGTCGAGGCGGCCGGCGGCACCGTCGAAGACGAACGAGTAGCCGAAGCTGTTGAAGCGCGCGATCTGGTCGGCAAAGCCGGCATCTGCGAATGCCACCACCGGGTCTTCCTGCGCGTAGGCGTTCATGTCGCCCAGCAGCAGTGCACGGTCGGTGCCTGCCCCCGAGGCGAGGCCTGACACCCAGGCGGCCGTGCGTTGGGCCTGGCTCACCCGGCGCCCGTTCCAGCAACCTTGGCCATCACCGGCGTCGAAGTTGCCGGCGTAGTCCGGGTCGGTCTCGGTCGGGCAGCTGCTCTTCGACTTCAGGTGATTGACCACCAGCGTGAACCGCTCGCCGTTCAACGCGGCGAAGGTTTGCGCCAGCGGCGGGCGGTTGTGGATCGCATCGGTGTCGCTCTGCGCCGCATTGACCGGCGTCAGTCGTGCCGGCTTGTAGATCATGGCCACCTTGATCGCGTCGGTGCCGGTGCCCGTGCCCGGGTCGGCCACATAGGCGTAGGTGCCCGCCCCGACCTTGGCGTTCAGGCCATCAACCAGGTTGCCGACGGCCTTGGCGCCGTTGTTCTGCATTTCCATCAGGCCCAGCGCATCGGCGTCGACCGCGGCAATGGCTTCGACGATCTTGGTGCGCTGGCGCTGGAACTCAGCCAGGTTGTTGGCACCACGGCAGTTCGACGGCGAGCTGACGCCGTCCAGCGTGCAGCCCTGGCCGGTGCGGCCATCGACGTCGGTGCCGTCGGTGAAGGTGGTGAAGAAATTCAGCACGTTGAAGCTGGCCAGCTTCAGGTTGCCAGGCTGCGGCGCGGGTGCGTCGGTGCGAGGGTTGTCGCGCGTGAAGTTCACAGCGCCCACCGGGTGCAGCTTGTAGTCACCAAAGCCCGTGTTGCTGCTGGTGGCCAGGCCGTAGTCGACCACGCCGGTGACCGAGGCCACCGTGTCGCCACTGCGCAAGGTGTTGCCAGCGCCGATGTAGGGCGTGGGGTCGGGGTTCTGCACTGTGGTGCCGTCATCCAGGATGATGCGGCTGCGGGCGTTGGCATCGGCCAGCGCTTCGGCTTCGGCGGTGCCGGGGCGGTAGCGGTTGGTCGGCGTTTCCATGCGGCCGTTGGCCGACAGCGTCACCTGGCCGTAGCGGCCTTGGAAGTAGTTCTGCGAGACGGTCAGCGGGCCGTTGAGGGTGACCAGCATGCCTTCGACGCGTTCGAGGTCGTCGTTGGTGGCTTCGGGGAAGCTGATGACCGTCGGCGCGATCGTGTTGCCGCTGGACAGCACGTTCACGTTGGCCACACCGGTCAGCTCGGTGACGGGGTGGGCCGCGGTGTCGGCATTGCCGGCCGCGCCGGTGTTGAACTCGGCGATGTTGGCCGTCAGCTGCACCCACTGGCCGACGGAGACCGTGGGCGCCGAGCCGGTGAAGGCGAAGATGCCGTCGGAGGTGGCCGGGTTGCCGTCACCGTTCGGGTCTTGCAGGAAGAAGCCGTTGTTGTTGACGCGGGTGACCACGCCAGACGTCTTCACGGCCTGGCCGACGAACGGGCTGGTGCTGCCACTGCCCTGGATGTCCATGATCGTGCGCTCGGTCGGGCCGTCGCCGCCGCAGGTGCCCAGCGGCGAAGCGGTGTTGCGCGGGGCGGGGGCGCCGGTGGCGAAGTCGCCCGCGTTCTGGTCAGTGTCGGTGCAACCGGCGGCCGCACGCAGATCGGCGGTCGTGTTCGAGGGGGCCGGCGCGGGGCCGCTGCCTTCATAGTAGTTGGCGGTGCCGTAGCCGACCAGGTCGACGATGGTCGGCGAGTTGGGCTTGTCACCCGTGAGCGCGACGGTGCTGTTGACCAGCGCCACCTTGCCGCCGGAGGCGCTCATGAAGATGGTGCCGGTGGCGTCCGGCGTGGGCAAGTCTTGCGTACCGCCGGTGCCTGCCGCTTCTTGCACCAGGTAGTACTGGCGAGGCTGCAGCACCACGCCTGTCAGGTCGGTCTTGAACCAGGTGCCCGTGCCGGTGGTGGAGTTGTACTGCACCGACCACCCGGCCAGCGACACCGGGCTGCTGCCAGCGTTGAACAGCTCGACGAAATCGTTCTTCAGCGTGGCGCCCGAGTTGCCACCACCACCGTAGACCTGGCTGACCACCACACCGGAGGTCGAAGCGAAGGCGGGCCCGACGAGGCCCGCAGCGATGAAGGCGGCGAACAGCGGCCGCAGATGGAATCGTTTGCGCATGGGAGGGTGTCAGAGATCGTTGGAATGAGGCCGCGTAGCCTAACGATCGAGCATGACACCGCCGTGTCCTCCCGCAAGTTACTTACATCACTTACGCAGACACGGCCGATGGCGCTGCGCCCCTCCCGGGCGCGCCGCTCACTCCAGCTTCAGGCGTTGCAGCTGAACCACGCGCTTGTAGGTCATCAGCTCGTCCTGGATCTGCTTGGCGAAGTCGGCCGGCGAGTTGGCGATGATGATCGAGCCGGTGTCCTCGATGCGTTTTTTCACCTCCGGCATCTCGACCGTCTTCTTGACCGCCGCGTTGATCTTGTCGACCAGCTCCTTGGGCAGGTTCGCCGGCGCGTGGAAGCCGTAGTAAGCCATGCGATTCACCGGCGTCAGCCCCACCTCGGCGAAGGTGGGCACATTCGGCAGCGACGCCACGCGCTGCGGTGCGGCCACCACGATGGGCACCAGGCGCCCGTCCTTGATGAAAGGCAGGGCCGACGGCAGGTTGTCAAAGATGATCGGCACCTGCCCCGCCACCACGTCGTTCAGTGCCGGCCCCGCCCCGCGGTAGGGGATGTGGGTGACGAAGGTCTTGGTCAGGCTCTTGTAGAGCTCCATCTGAAGGTGGCCGATGCCGCCGGTGCCCGAGGTGGCAAAGCTGTACTTGCCCGGCTTGGCCTGGATCTCGGCCAGGAACCCTTTGTAGTCCTTGGCCGGGAACGAGGGGTGAACGGCGATCACGTTCGGCGTGGCCGCGATGTTGATGATGGGCGTGAATCCAGTGATCGGGTCGTACGAGACCGCCGGGTTGATCGCCGGGTTGGCTGCGGTGGTGGACACCGTGGCCATGCCCAGGGTGTAGCCGTCGGGCGCCGCACGCGAGATCTCGGTGGCACCGACGATGCCGCCGCCGCCGCTCTTGTTCTCGACGATCACGGTGCCGCCCAGGTTGGGCCCCAGCTTCTCGGCGACGACGCGGGCGATGATGTCGGTGGTCCCGCCCGGTGCGAACGGCACGATGAGCTTGACCGGCTTGGCCGGATAGCCCTGTGCGTGGACCGGGCCCGCGAGGCAGACGCACGCCAGCGATGCGGCAACGGTGATGAGGTGGCGTCGAGAGTTCATTCGCTTCTCCGAATCAAGTGGCACTCGTTCCATCATGGCAGGAAAGAGCGCTGGCATGCTCGCGCCGGACCGCTCGGCACGATGTGTGGAAACCACTTAGCGTGCGTGCGCAGGGGCCTATCGTTTTCACTATGCTGCGCCACCATGCCTGACGCTTTCAAGAACCTGATCAATCACACCACGGTGCGTGACACCGCCCAGGCCCTGCAAATGCAATGGCCGGCGCTGGATCGACAACGCTTCGAACAGATGGCCAGCCAGGGCCTGGACGAGCTGGAGATGAAGGCCCGGGCGATGCAGATCGCCGAGGCGCTCGACGCGTGCCTGCCCGTCGACTTGCACGCGGCAGCCTCGCTGATCGAGGCCGCCCTGGCCCCGGTGCGCACCACGGATGCCGACGCTGGCGACACATCCGGCCCCGGCGCCGGACTGAACGGCTGGGTGGTGTGGTCGCTCGGCGAATTCGTGGCCCGCCGCGTCGAGCGGCAACCCGCCGATCTGCACCGCGGCCTCGACTGCCTGCACGCCCTCACCCAGCGCTTCACCGCCGAATTCGCGATCCGGCCGCTGCTTCGGGACCACCCATCGCAGGTGTGGCCCGTGTTGGCCCGCTGGGCCGCCGACCCGAGCCCCGCGGTACGCCGCCTGGCCAGCGAGGGCAGCCGGCCGCGGCTACCCTGGGGCTTGAGGCTGCACGCTTCGGTGCGCGACCCGAGCCCGGCGTTCGATCTGCTGGAGAAACTGCAGGACGACCCCGACGAGGTGGTGCGCCGCAGCGTGGCCAACCACCTGAACGACATCGCCAAAGACCACCCCGAGCTGTTGGCGGACTGGCTGGACCGCCACCTGCCCGGCGCGAGCCCGGCGCGGCAGGCCCTGCTTCGCCACGCGAGCCGCACGCTGATCAAGCAAGGCCACCCGCGCGTGATGGCGGCGTGGGGACTCGGTCGACGATTCAAGGGCGACGCGAACTTCAGCATCACGCCGGCGCGGGCCGAGGTGGGAGAGTCGGTCGAACTGGCGTTGACGCTGCGATCCGGCGCGCGCCAGGCCCAGACACTCGTCATCGACTACGCCGTGCACCACGTCACCGCGCGGGGCCAGACCTCGGCCAAGGTCTTCAAAGGCTGGAAGCTGACGCTCGCCGCCGGCGAGACGCGCACGTTGAGCCGGCGCCACAGCCTGAAGCCCATCACCACCCGCCGCTACTACGCCGGCTGGCATGCCGTGACCGTGCAGGCCAACGGCGCGCCCCTGGCGGAAGCGGGTTTCCACCTGGATTGACGGACCGGCTACACGAGTTCCGGGCTGCGAACCGCCACCAGCACCACCTCGCCTCGGTCTTCCCGCGGACGGTGACGCAGCCACCACACACCCCCCTTGCGGATGGACCATGGCAAGAGCAGGTCGGCCTCTGCTCCCAACAGGCGAGCGCCGGTCATCAAATAGGCTGCGGCCAGGCCCAACGTCGGTTGGTGCCCCACCACCAGCACCGGCTCGCGCGCGTCGGGCCAGCGCACGGCGGCCAGCAAGGCCTCTACCGAACTTTCCGGCGACAAGGCATCGCTGACCTTGAATTTGCGCTCCAGCGCCTCGGCCGTCTGCCGAGCCCGCAACGCCGGGCTGCTGAGCACCTTGGTCGAATGGGGCAGCACCTGGTTGAGCCAGTCGGCTACCCTGCGGGCATGGCGCTCGCCTTTGCCGGTCAAGCCGCGGGACGGGTCGTCTACGCCATCGGCCAGCTCTTCAGCTTCGGCGTGGCGCCAGAGGATCAAATCCATGGCACTGTCGCTCGCAGCCTCACTGCGCCGCCTCGCCGCCGGGCAACGGCGGTGCGAACCGCTTCATCAGCGCCTGCTGCGCGCTCGCGCCGCCCTGCGCGGGCACATAGCGACCATCTGGCTGCAGCAACCAGGCGTCTCGGCCGTCGTAGAGATAGGGGACAAGGCATTCGTCGATCACGCGCTGGCGCAACTTCGGGTCTCGCACCGGCCACGCGAGCTCGATGCGGCGGAACATGTTGCGGCCCATCCAGTCGGCGCTCGACAGGTACAAGGCTTCTTCGTCGTCGGCATCACCCCATCGGAAGTACAGGATGCGCGAGTGCTCGAGAAAGCGTCCGATCACCGAGCGGACGCGGATGTGGTCCGTCTGCCCGGCGATGCCAGGCGGGAGCATGCAGGCCCCACGCACCACCAAGTCGACCTGAGCGCCGGCGCGGCCGGCCTCGATCAGCGCGTGGATCATCGCCGGCTCGGTCAAGGCGTTGCACTTGACGACGATGCGCGCGGCACGCCCGGCCCGCGCCGCCTCGGTCACCTGCGCGACGTGCTTCACCAGGCGGCGGTGCAACACGAAGGGCGCGGTCAACAGATGACGCGGCGGCTTCACCCGCGTGAGGCTCGCAATCTGCTGGAAGACACCGTCAGCGTCGGCGGCGATGCCCGGATCGGACGTGAGATAGCCAATGTCGGTGTACAGGCGCGCCGTCTTCGGGTTGTAGTTGCCGGTCGACAGATGCACATAGCGCCGCAGGTGGGTGACACCACGCGGGTTGGTTTCGCGCCGTGTCACGAGCAGCAGCTTGGCATGGGTTTTCAGGCCGACGATGCCGTAGACCACCTGGGCACCGACGGCTTCAAGGCGCTCTGCCCAGTTGATGTTGGCCTCTTCGTCGAACCGCGCTTTCAGCTCGACCACCACCATCACCTCTTTGCCACGGCGCGCCGCCTCGATCAGCAAGTCCATCAGCACCGACTTTTCGCCCGTGCGATAGACCGTCTGTCGAATGGCCAACACATCGGGGTCGTGCACCGCCTGGCGCAGGAACTCGACCACCGGCTCGAAGCTCTCGAACGGGTGGTGCAGCAGCACGTCCTGCTCGCGCAGCGTCTCGAAGAACGATCGGTGGCGGGGCAGCCGGCCTTCGGGCCAGGCCGGCTCGTGGGGAGCGAAACGCAGGGCGGCATCCCCGGCCAGGTCGTCGGCCTGGTCGATGAGCTGGTTCAGTCGCACCAGGTTCACCGGGCCGTTGACCCGGTACAGCGCGGCCTCCGGCAGACCGAATTGCTCCAGCAGAAAGCGCCACAGTTGCTCGGGACAACTGCTCACCACTTCGAGCCGGATGGCCAAGCCGAAGTGCCGTGTCGTCAGGCCGGTGCGCAGCGCCTGGCGCAGGTTGGTGACATCGTCTTCGTCTACTTCGAGATCGGAATCACGGGTGACGCGGAACTGTGAAAACGATTCGACCTCGCGGCCGGGAAACAGCTCTTGCAGGTGGGCGCGGATCACACTGGACAGCAGCACAAAGCCCTGCTGGCCCGCGCGACAAACGTGGTCGGGCAGGCGGATGACCCGCGGCAACACCCGGGGCACCTTGACGATGGCGATCTGGCTTTCGCGGCCGAAGGCGTCACGCCCACCCAGCCGGACGATGAAGTTCAGCGACTTGTTGGCCACCTGCGGGAAGGGGTGTGCCGGGTCGAGCCCCACGGGGATCAGCAGCGGCCGAACCTCACGCTCGAAGAAGCCGGCCACCCATTGGCGCTGGGCGTCGTTGCGGTCTTCGTGGTTGATCACCTCGATGCCGTGGCGGGCCAGGGCGGGCATCACCTCGTCGTTGAAGACCGCGTACTGCTCATCAATCAGGGCATGCGCGCGCGACGCCACGGCGGCGAGATCCGTGCGCGATGCATCACCAGGCGCGGCCCGGGCGGCTTCGAGGGTGTCGGCAAAGCGCACCTCGAAAAACTCATCCAGGTTCGACGAAACAATGGTGACGTAGCGCAGCCGCTCCAGCAAGGGCACGTCGTCGCGCCGCGCCTGGGCCAGCACGCGGCGATTGAATTCGAGAATCGCCTGCTCGCGGTTCAGCAGGGCCGGGCTGCCGGCGGCACCGGGCGCCGGCCCATCCACGGGCGCCGTGCTGGGGAGAAAGTCACTCATGGCTGCAGTTTATGAATCTGTTGTGACACTGGCATGACCTTTTCGGCCCCCTGGCCCAGGGCCACAGGCCGGCCGCCCCCTCGAGCCGGCCGGTCGTCATGAGGTTTCCCAGACGGGCGAACGCGCCACCGCGGGTTCGGGCGGCAGGACGCCCGGCAGCGTCGCCGGCGCGGCGGCGGCCCGCGCCAGTGAAGTCTGCGTCCAGTCGATCAGTTCCAGGCGACCGTCGGCGTGCTCTGCCAAGGCGGTCAGGCTTTCGACCCAATCGCCATCGTTGGCATACAGCACCCCATCGATCTCGCGCATCTCGGCGTGGTGGATGTGGCCACAGACCACGCCGTGCACGCCGCGCCGGCGCGCTTCCTTGGCCACGGCGTTCTCAAAGTCGCTCACGTAGCTGACGGCGCGCTTGACCTTGAGCTTGAGGTATTTGGACAGGCTCCAATACGGCAACCCCATCCGGCCGCGCAGCCGATTGAGGTGCCGGTTCAACTTCAGGGTGAATTCGTAGAGTGAATCGCCCACGTAGGCCAGCCACTTCGCGCACTGGATGACCCCATCAAAGAGATCGCCATGGGTCACCCACAGCCGGCGGCCATCCGCTGTCTCGTGCACGCAGTCTTCGACCACCTCGACCCCGCCGAAGCTGTGGCCCAGGTACTTGCGCGCGAACTCATCGTGATTGCCCGGGACGAACACCACGCGAGTGCCCTTGCGCACCTTGCGCAGAAGCTTCTGCACCACATCGTTGTGGGCCTGCGGCCAGTACCAGCCGCGGCGCAATTGCCACCCGTCGATGATGTCGCCGACCAGATAGAGCGTGTCGCACTCGGTCTCGCGCAAGAAGTCGAGCAGGGCCGCCGCCTGGCATCCCGGCGTACCGAGATGGATGTCCGAGATCCACAGCGTCCGAAAGCGCAGGGGCGCTGTAGCGGGCGGAGCAAGCGGCAGGTCGAGGGCGGCGGTCTGCATGCTTGCATGCTGCAAATCCGCGATGACGCGCCCGTGAAATGGTCATGAACTTTCAATGACCCCACACTTTGTTGAGGGCGGACTCTTCCAGATCTTCAGCAACGTTCATTCACCCTCCCCCCACATCTTGTGACAGGGCCATGACGTCGCCATCATGCGAGCCACGCGGCCGAAAGCGGTTGCGCCAAATCGCCCATCAGGAGATCCAGCTTGAATTCGAACCCTATTCGTCGCGTGGCCCTCGCCTGCGCCGCCCTGTTCAGTGTCGCCATCGCCCCGATGGCGCAGGCTGGCGTGGCCGAGCACCCCGGTGCCGTGGCCCGCGCCCTCTCTCATCTGCAGCAAGACGCCCGCGAAGCCGCAGGCCACGGCTTCGAAGCGCGTGATGCGATCGTCGACGCCGATGGCACCGAACACGTCCGCTTCGCACGCCGCTTCCAGGGCCTGCGCGTGATCGGTGGCGATGTCGTGGTGCACTCGGGTGCCAACGGTGCCCTGCGTGGCCTGTCGCGCACGCTGGCCCATGCGCCGGCTCTGTCGATCCAGCCGAAGCTGAAGGCGGCCGACGCTGAAGTGCAAGGCCTGGGCGCCGCCCGCGTGGCCACTGGCGCCACCGTGACGAGCGAGTTGGTCGTGTACGCCCGCGGCAAGAAGCCCGCGCTGGCGTGGGACGTGCTGTACGTGGGCCAAGGCCACGACGGCGTGCCGACCGAGAAGCACGTGATCGTTCATGCCCACACCGGCCAGGTGCTCGACAGCTACGACGACATCATGCACGCCGCCGCCGTCGGCACCGGCAACAGCCTGTTCCTCGGCTCGATCAATGTCGACACCGACTCGCAAGACGCTGGCGGCTTCGCGCTGCGCGACACCACCCGTGGCAACCACGCGGTGTTTGACCTGAAGGGCAAGTTCAGCGGCGCGGGCACGCTGTTCACCGATGCCGACAACACCTGGGGTGATGGCACGAAGAACGACCGCGCCACCGTCGCCGTCGACGCGGCCGCCGGCCACGCCTTCACCTGGGACTACTACCTGAACGTGCACGGCCGCCGCGGCATCGCCGATGACGGCAAGGGTGCGACCTCGAAGGTGCACCAGTCGCTGTTCGGCCTGCCCTGGGTCAATGCCTCGTGGAGCGACAGCTGCTTCTGCATGAGCTACGGCGACGGTGATGCCAGCAACTGGCCGCTGGTCGCGGTGGACGTGGCGGGCCACGAAATGAGCCACGGCGTGACCTCGCGCACCGCGAACCTGACGTACTCGGGTGAGTCGGGCGGCCTGAACGAATCCACCTCGGACATCTTCGGCTCGATGGTGGAGTTCTACGCCAAGAACCCGGCCGAGACGCCCGACTACCTGATCGGTGAGCGCCTGTCGCGCACCGGCGCGGGCCCGCTGCGCACGATGGTCCAACCCAGCATCGATGGCGTCTCGGCCGACTGCTGGTACGACGGCGTGGGCAGCCTGGACGTGCACTACTCGTCAGGCGTCGGCAACCACTTCTTCTTCATGCTGGCTGAAGGCTCGCAGTCGGCGACGTTCGGCGCCAGCAAGACCTGCCAGGAGGGCGACACCCGCGTCGCCACCGGCAGCGCCGTGGTCAAGGGTGTGGGCCGTGCCAAGGCCGAGAAGATCTGGTATCGCGCCCTGTCGGTCTACATGACCTCGAACACCGACTACCACGGTGCTCGCGACGCGACGCTGAAGGCCGCTGCCGACCTGTACGGTGGCGTGGGCTCGAAGGTCTACAAGAAGGTCGACGCCGCCTGGGCTGCTGTCAACGTCAAGTAACTCACTTCCGATTGCTCCGGAAGTCTTTCAGAGCCACCCACGCGGGTGGCTCTTTTTTTGCCCTTCAAGTGATGGCGCGATGACTCAGTAGCGCATCACGGGCCGCAAGCGGCGCTGACTCACTCGCCGAGGTAAGCGGCGCGGACCTTGGGGTCGTTGAGCAGCTGCTGGGCGGGGCCGCTCATGGTGACTTCGCCGGACTCCATCACGTAGCCGCGGTTGGCCAGCGACAACGCGCGCGAGGCGTTCTGCTCGACCAGCAGGATGGTCGTGCCCTGCTTGTGGATGGTGTCGACCACCTCGAAGATCTTGTCCACCATGATCGGCGACAGCCCCATCGAGGGCTCGTCCAGCAGCAGCACCTTGGGCCGCGCCATCAGCGCCCGGCCCATCGCCAGCATCTGCTGCTCGCCGCCCGACATCGTGCCGGCCAGCTGCAGCGCACGCTCTTTCAGCCGCGGGAAGATCGCGAACACCTTGTCGATGTCCGCCGCGATCTCCGCCTTGTCGTTGCGGCTGTAGGCGCCCATCTGAAGGTTCTCGGTGATCGTCATTCGGGTGAAGGTGCCTCGGCCCTCGGGCACCATCACCAGCCCCTGGCGTGCCAGATCCCAGGCGCCTTGGCCCTTGATCGGCTTGCCCATGTATTCGACCGCCCCGGCGGCGATCGGCTG